>NZ_CEYLVT010000209.1:0-12951 GCF_982860115.1 Moorena sp. | reverse complement strand
TCTTAATTCTTAATTCTTAATTCTTAATTCTTAATTCTTAATTCTTAATTTTATAGTGTCCCAGCGAAATTGGTCTAGTTTATCCCGTTGATCGAAAAAGTATTCTTCTAGATATGGCTCAATTTCCCTTTGCCAGATATCTTCAATTTCCTCAGCTATAGTTTCTAGTAGAAAGAAGGAGATTCCGAGGGAGTAGTTAGGATCTGCGATCGCATTATTTATTTGTTCGAGTATCTTAATCAATCCATTAACTGGAAAATCCGTTGTTTCGTGATATCGTCTTAAGATTTCATAATTGGGATAGAGCCGAATAAATGCAAAGCGACGGCGAAATGCCTGATCAACTAGAGCAATAGAACGGTCTGCTGTGTTCATAGTACCGATGATCCGAACATTTTTCGGGATACTGAATAGTTGATTACTGCCAGCTAAGGGAATTTTTTGATCCCGGTACTCTAGTAGATACAATAATTCTCCAAACACACTAGCGAGGTTAGCACGATTAATTTCATCGATGATTAGAACACAAGTTCCTTGCCGAGACTCAGCTTTATTACAGAATTCTAGAAATCTGCCTGGAACTAAAGGATATCTCAATTCCCCATTTTGACTTTGTGGACGAATACCTTGAATAAAGTCTTCATAGGAATAGGCAGGATGGAATTGGACAAGTTCTGTGAATCCATCACTTCCACTGATTAAATGGTTAGCAATTTTTTGAGCACTATAGGTTTTACCTGTACCTGGTGGGCCGTAAAAAATTCCTTGTCCTTTGCGTTCAATAGCACGTATCCATGCCTCTAACTCTGCTATATCAAAACCAGTATCTCTAGCACATTCGCTTACCGTATACTCCTCTGGTAACTTCATCCTTGAAGCATCAGAGGAGTATACGGTAACCTCCTCTTTACCCGAAAAATTATACCTTTTAACCGCAACTAACCAGTAGCAAAACATATCGAATAAATCATTATCCCTGAGCACTGGTACACCCGGTTGATGCATAGTGTTATCTAATGCTTTAATCAGCTTCAATCCAGCAGCATTTGCTGCTGGATAATCTGTCAGTCTCTTTCCGTAGGATGTATTAACAAAATAATTGATCACCTGTCGAGAATTATCATTGATTAACAGAAACCTATCTGGTTGCAATCCATTGAGGAGATTCGTCAGCATTTCTGTCGGAAAACCTTTAGAGTATTCCCCTGTAGAAAACTGATTACAAGCTGCTGATAACTGATTAGGATGCTTAGTGCAGCAACCAACAAATTCAAGGATGTCGTAACCAATCTGCTCTACTAACCTTTGTATCCATTGCTGCTGGGATGTCAGTGTTGACGGCAATTGTAATTCTAAATAATTATCATATTTTCTAGGAATAGTTAGTATCCATGAACCATCACCCTCACCATATTGACTATTCAACGTAATCGCCAATTCTCTATCAGGGAATAGCTGAAACAGTATCGGTTCTGTTATAGCTTCTCCAGAGTCCACCATAGCAGAGATGACTGCAAAATTACGACACCAAAGGCGACGCTGCTCTTTGTAGGTTGCCATGTGACTTAACCCAAACGGTGTGTAGGGATATGAACTGATAAATTCCTGAAATAGACTTATCAATTCAGCTTTCTTATCCCCCACCATACTATCCACCTAATTTTTTTTATTAGAACATGTTTGAGACATTAGAGACTGTTAGTTAGTCATTGATTATCAGTAATGGGTTATTGGCTTGCTATTATCCATTATCGATTCTCCATGACCCATTCCAAAATACCTTCTTAGCAAATATTTAGCTAATTGATATAATGTTCTGACATAATTGCCATTTTATCCTCTACAATAGACTTAAGATGCTCAAATTGACTAGTCGTCAAGTAATGATAAGATTGTGGAGGTCTAAAGTTAGCCCATTTTGCTCTCAAATCTTGTAAGGTTACTGGTGGCTCAAAATGTTCTATGAGTTTTAAGCAAATCCCATAACCGACGGCGGCTTCCTCATAATACTCATTAAAATCTTTTTTTTCTATACCAGCATTGTCCTTTACTTTATACCAAAGGATATCCGGGCGGTCTTGAATAACGTCTTCCACTTCAAAAAAACCCGATAAAACCTTATCTGGAGCCGAGACATAAACCACAACAATATCCCCTGGTACTAATCGAGGACGCACCCGACGAAGTTCAATTTTTTTGGTTCCCTTGAATAATTGATTAGCATATTTAGGACGAATTGATAATAACAACACATTGGGCATTGTTAACACGAGTAATTTTTATTAATTTTGGGTGCCTTCTCTATATATCATTGTAAATTGTTCCTTATCAATCCGCAACGGTGATTGAAGTGTTACACGCTTACCAAGTATTTTTTTAATTTCAGCCAAATCTATAGGATTTTTAAAAAGTTCAGTATCACTAAATCGAAGTGCCATCAGCTTTTTATTCGGATCATTTTTGGTAAGCTTCATTAAATCTTCTAATTCATATACACCCAATCGGCGAAACTGTTGATGGAGATTTTTAGGTTTATTGACGACTACTTCATCAAGTCTAGAGCAAGCTCTTATGTGTCCTGTGCCGCAATATTTTTTATTATAGCTTACATACCAGATAATTCTACCAACAATCCCTGGTTTTAAGCCACCATTAGCTCGATGGCTTCGATAATAGACTAGTTCACGTTTTAGCGCCAGATAAGTTTCCGATCTCCATAGGAGCTGGTTAGCTAAGTCTTCATCGAATAATTCCTTTGCCCATTCTGCTTGAATAGGAATGATTATAGTAGGGAGTTCAGCATCAATAATTTTTGCTGGCCAAAGTATACGTTCAACGTCTAGAGTTGTTTTTACCGCTTTAGTTAAATTATCAGTTTTGAGGGTGTCAGCAATTTTTATGCAAAAATTATAATCTGGATTTCGATTAGCTAAATTAGTGAGATAGTCGGATAATTCTGTCGCCGTAACCGCAACCGCAAGATTGGCATTTAAATAGCCATCATGAACTTGAAAAAATGCATCATCTTGAATAGCGCTAAGAATAGTTTGATACAAATAAGGTTCAGTAATTCTTGTAAATGGCAGATTTTCACTTACTGACAGGGATATAAACCAAAAAATTAAGTGCCGCGCCAGAGTTTCTTCAAGAGGACCAGATCTAACCCGAAAAATTGGCACGTTTAACTCATGTTTTTTATGGGTATGATAAGCAATTAAAGCTAGGGGTTTATTTTCTGATTGAAGAATAATATAACACTTAAATTTATCTGGATTGGCAATAACAGTTTCCAGTCTTTTTTTAAACTTATTTAGCTTTTCTACCTGATCTTCGACCAAAAACGTTTCACTCAATAAACGTACCTGATCTAATTTATGAACACGTTGTCTAGTGATACCTGTACCTGCTAAGCGTACAGGCTGATAGTTAATATATTCGTGAAGATAATCTAGCTTAACAATTAAACTAGTAGGACTAAGTATTGATAAGTTCAATTCTTCATTGATAGCATCTGCGATCGCTAGTATTTGTGAATTACGAGTCAAAAAAAATGGTGCATCTGAAGCTATGGCTATAGCTAACTGACGCAGTTCAGATTTATTGATAGTTACCTGAGTTGATAACAAAACCTGGGTTAGAGCGCGACAAGCTGTTTGAAAGTCTTTCTGATTGTAAGGGAGTTGAGTAAAGGTATCGGCTAACTGGCGTTTACCATTCCTTTGTTTAGTATCATCAATAGTATTGATGACCTTAAATATTTCATTAGTTATACATAACTCCAAGTCAGGTTGTAACCAATCAGCTAGTAGAGAGTCGGATTCTGTCTTTGACCTAGCGTCATCTCCTTGCAAGTCAAAAAACACGCTGGTATCAATGACTGCACATAATTTAGACTCAAGTTTTTGGGTAGCAACCGTAGAAAATAGGGTAGGATGGTCGTGATCGCGCCACCAAACGGTAAGTAGTTTTCCATCCTTGCTCCTTCCGGGTTTTTCAGCCAAAGGAACAAAGTCTAAGTGAGACCACATTTTATGTAATTCATAATCACGACGGCATTTGAGTTTAATGCCGTAAAAGTCCTGAGTGTTCTGACTTAGATAATTAACCAGCTTTCTAGCAATCCCCTTACCACGCCATGATGGCTCGATGCATAGATGAACAATAACGATGATATTATGTCTACGCACCTTCCGGTATAACAAATAACCGGTACACTTTTTTTCAGGAGTAAGCGCCACAAGTATTTGACGACTGAGTGCGTGTTGATCAAAAGCTCCTTCAGGAAAATGACCAAGAGTGGTTGCGTGTGCTCGTCCCAAAGCCTTGACTGTCCTTAGGTGCAGGGATTTTTCATCAATTGTTTCAATTTGAAGCTGTATCTCTTGTGTCACGTTACCAATTACCAATTACCAATGGCCAATTACCAATTACTATGCATGGAATCGACCCTATTGTACGTGATTAAGCCTACCTAATCTTACTGGTTAGAAGGAAACCACTTTTGCTCTAGGTTGGTGAGTTCTCCGTCTTCCTGTAATTGCAAAATAATTCGGTTGATTGGCTCACGATAATGACTACCTTGAGGCAAAACTATGCCGTAGTCTTGTTCAGCAAACAACTCACCTACAATCTGGTATTCTCGGTTTTGTGACGTTTGGTAAAGTAAAGTTGGTGAATCATAAACTAGAGCCTGCACTTGCCCCGCTTTGAGAGCTTTGTATGCATCTTCCACCTGGTCAAATTCAATCAGCTTAACTGGCTGTTGATTCATATATCTGGCAGAGGTCGTGTCTGCGACAGTAGCAACCTGTTTTCCGAATAGATCGATAAGATCAGAAATATTCGATTCAAGACGATCAGCTGTGATGGCTGCTGTGAAGTAGGCAACCACGAATAATCCAGTAAACATCCAAACAATTGCCACCAAACGCCCCACAAAACTAACGGGAGATTTATCGCCATAGCCCACAGTTGTAGCGGTTACTAAAGACCACCATAAGGATTCCCAAATACCTGCTAAATAGGTTTTTGGAAACATTTCAGAGTTATGATGACGCTCAAATATCCACAAGAGGTGAGCTGCAGCTAATGCCACTCCTAAAACCACACTAACTGCTTGCAATGTTTCCCAAGAAAATAAAAAATTAATAGTAGCTAGAATAGGATATTGAGATTGAGAAAATATCAGGATTCGTAGTCCACTTTTATAGTAAGGATGAGAGAAATCAACGACTTCCTCTCGTTCAGCATTGACTGTAATTCCAGCAATGGCAACGTCAGCCTTACCGGTCTTAACTGCATCGATAACATCTGAAACTGATTCAAAGACGATAAATTCGTAGTCTTTTCCTAATTATTGAGAAATTTTATGCCATAACTCAATACTGTAACCGGTGGGTTGGTTAGTCTCTGATTCGACAAATACAAATGGTTTAAATGGCTTAGTAGCAACTTTCAATCGCTCTGCCAAAGCTGCTTGAGCGAAGCTGAAGGAACTAATTATGCCTAGGCTGACCACAACAGACCATTTTACATAGGAAAAGATAAATTTCATTAGTAACGATTTGTTAAAACTTGCTATATAGTCTCAAATTATTGAATTGGTAAGGGAGTAGACGCATTTCGGGTAAAAGGTTTTGTTTTTTTTCCCACTTACTTAAAAATATCCAATTTAAATGGGCAAAAGCTTATTACTGCTTGATTGCCAACTTACTATTTTGAATCAAATTTTGTAAAGACTATATAAACAAGTTGTTAGTGATTATGAAGTTCCTGTAAATATCCCTCAGTTTAAGGGTACGATTAAAGACACGCTTAAATCAAAAAAAGCAAGTCACATCCTATCAAGTAAGTAGTTGTCAACAATTTAATTTTACTGTTCAGATCAGGTAATATAAAACGGTAAACGATTAACCTAAACGTAAACATTAACAACATAGTTACGTTTAATTAGTCTATGGGCAGCAAAAAATAACTTAGATTTAAACGGTTTTATACCTAGATAAAGAAGGCTAACAAAGTAATTAGTTAGCCTCCCGTTTTTTGATAAATTAATAGGTGCGCGCCTCCTAGGGCGAGTAAATCGCCCTTAGGTCGCACCTCTTGTATAGATTAATGGTTAATGGGTAATCGCAAACTACCAATCACCAATTCCAAGTTCCCCATTACCATTAGTCAAAATTCAAAGTAGACCAAGTTATAGAACCTACAATCCCATCAGCATATAATCCTTTAGCTTTCTGATAAGCAATCACAGCAGATTTTGTCCGAGAGCCAAAATCACCATCGGTTGTACCAGAATAAAATCCTTGGGTTTGGAGCCGCTGCTGTAGTTCCTCTACTTCTGATCCAACTGCTCCTTGAATTAAAGGAAGATACGCAGATGAGGGTTGATCATTACGCCATCTTTCTGAAAACTCTTCCAAGACTTCTTTTGGTAGTTGTTTTTCTAGCCACTCAATCGCTTGTTTTTGGTGAGGTAAGCCACGATAATACTTGTAGGTGTTAAGGAGCAGCACAGGCTCCCGCTTCTTGTTACCTGGTTCCGAAGGAGATTCCTCTGATGGTTTAGAAGAAGTTTTCAGTGCTTCCCAGGTCTTTGAACCCACTAATCCATTGGCATCTAGTCCTTCAAACTTCTGAAAGGAAATCACTGCTTTGGTAGTAGCAGGACCAAAAATGCCATCAACTGGACCGGGACTAAACCCTTGAGTTTGGAGGGATTGCTGTAGCTCTTTGACTTTCAGACCAGTGTCTCCTTCTCTGAGATAGTCTTCAACTGATGAGTCAAGGCGCTGACGAACTTCTCGGCGCAACCGAGGCAATTGACTGTATAACCAGTCTCCAGGGCATTGGGTTGGTGAAAAGTCTCGATGCCCTTTAATATTGTCTGGGCTAATCTTGGTAGTATTGCAAATCGAAACACATAAATCTACCAAACTTTTCCATTGTTTGGCATTCATCCGGTAGCTGATAAAGGTGCCTTCATTTTCAATTCCAGGTGACTGGTTACCTAGAGTACTACCAGCATGAGCAGAGCTGACAGAACGTCCTTTTTTAATCGCTGATAAGGAACCCTGTCTACCTTCGAGTAAATGTCCACCCGTGGTATTCAAAAAGTTGTGACCTGAGTCATCCCAGCCAAAGCCATCCATGTGGGATTTTTGAATACTCCTAGCCAAACTTCTGGAGCCCCATAAGCTTCCTTTCGATAGATCATTTGGGGCATTGGGAGTAGCAGTATGGTGAATAATAATATATCGTGGTCTAGTAGTATCTGGCCATTTTTTTGGGGGTTTAGCTCCCCATTCTTTTGCTGAAATGACACTAGCAGTGAAAGACATATTGACTTGCGGTCTCCAGTTATACTAGTTTACTAATGGGCTCGTCGAAATAGGATGCGAACAATTAACCAAACTATGGATTTGGTTGAGGTGGATTGGCAACTATTCCTGACTGGATTCTAGCCTTCAATTGCGATTATCATCTATGGTAGGTAAGCCTATGGGCTACGCCCACGCTACTTGAGGTGCTAATGCGCACCTAAGTGGTTTTAAGGATGCAGCCTGGTATTACCAAAAAATTCTGGGTTTAAAGCCCCGTCCTTCTAGGACGGCTTTTAGTTGTCACTATTAGGTTTCGTTTGGTATAATGTGGTTATAGGGTACAGGCTGAAAATCCGTTCGCGTAGCGTGGCCTTTGGCCTTGGCTGAGCCGGGAGAGAGACCCGTAACTTATTGACCTTAAAGTAGAAATGCCCGGAGGGCTTGAAGTTACCGTAAGTAGAGTGGAGCCTTTATAGTCGGCAGGTTATGCAGCATAGGGAAAAGGTTTTGTAGTAAGGCTCCACTCTACTAAGGTTTCGTCTCTGGGAAAATCCTCCTAAAAAACCCAATCATCAATTAACAATTGGTGTGTGAACCCAGCAAACCACATTTTGAGAACAGAACGGTACGGCGGGGCACGCCGAAACCAGGTAAAACAGAGGAGAAACGGACTTTATAAGGCACTTCTCAATCTTGTTGCTAAACGCCCAAGGAGATTAGCCCGCTGGGTCTTTTGTGAAATAAACTGAAATCTTGGTCTTGACGGGTTTTTGGTTTGGATATTGCCCGATTTTTGGCGGCGTCAAAGATTAGGACACAAAGGTTTAAGGCCGATCGTAGATCTGGGAATCCCCGCTCCGTGATTGACGGGGAGTGTCAACCAACTACCAAGGAGAAGGCGAAACCTATTTAAAGGTATGTTGCTTTCCAGGGCGGGGTGAGAGTTGAGGTGTAGGTGATAAAGGGACTTTTTAAGGAGGATTTGGGAAAATTTTCCCCAGCAGTTGCCATAAAAGCTAAAATATATGCTATGATATAAATCGCACAGTACGCGGACGTGGCGGAATTGGTAGACGCGCTAGATTTAGGTTCTAGTGTCGCAAGACGTGAAGGTTCAAGTCCTTTCGTCCGCATCTAAAGGTGTGACCCAAGAGCGATTTACTCGCCCTAGGAGGCGCGCACCTAAGCCAATCAGGGTTATAGGTTTACAGAAACCAATAACCCTTAAGCAATTATTAGGGATTAGTTTTAATAGTGACTATTGTCTTTATTGGATAAGTAGTGCCACCTTACCTGTCATGGAACCGGCTTCGATAGCGTTGTGAGCAGCAGCAGCTTCTTTGAGGGGGAACCGTTGGCTGAGGTGAATTTTCAGTTTACCTTCATCAATCCAATTAGCACACTGCTGGAGAATCTCGGTTTGGTGCTGTTGAGCTGTAGTGAGTCCTTTCAAGGCTGGGGTGAGCATGAGTTCTAGACTGATTCGCAAATTATGCGATCGCGCTGTCTTCAAATTACCTTCGGCTGGGTCTAGTTGGAGGAGAGTGACAATATCCCCATATACTCGCACTACTTCACAGGTGTCATAAAAGGTTTTACCGCCCACAGTATCGAACGCCAAATCTACTCCCTCTCCCCCAGTCCAATCCAAGGCAGCTTTGACAAAGCTAGTTTGTTTGTAAAGGATAGGATAGTCAGCACCTAAGTGACGCACTAATCTAGCTTTTTCTTGAGAACTGACAGTAGTACAAACTTCAGCACCTTTGAGCTTAGCTAGCTGAATAGCAACGTGACCAACACCACCAGCACCTGCCTGAATCAGCACCTTTTGTCCTGCTTCTAACCGTCCTCGGTCATACAATGATTCCCAGGCAGTGATCAGTACTAGAGGAGCAGCAGCGGCTTCAGGGAAGGAGAGGGATTTAGGCTTGTGGGCAACTAAGGACTGATCAACAACAGCTAGTTCGGCATAGTTACCCGTACCAGATAATCCTAATCCCCCAGCACAGAAATACACCTCATCACCAACCTGGAATTTATTGACACCAGCACCAACAGCTTCTACCACACCAGCACCATCGCAGCCTAGGATAGCTGGCATTTGGTCACGGTAAACGGTGCCTCTACGCCTCAGTTTGGTGTCAATGGGATTAACACCAGCAGCGTGAAGATGCACCAGGATTTCTGTGTCGTTTTTAATTGTGGGGGCTGGTACATCTTGAAGTTCGAGCACTTCAGGTGTACCAGGAGCGTTCATTACAATGGCTTTCATTGGTCATTTGTTAATTGTTAATTGTTAATTGTCAATGATCAATGGTCAATTTTCAATTAACTTTGCACAAATAACTTTGAACAAAATCGCCATTTAATGATTTCCCTTTTACATCCATGCCTGATCATGCTGTACATAATTGTGCTGTAGTTTGACTATAGCGACAGGGATGGCTGAAGGGTGCTGTAGGCTGGGATTGGTGTTCTACTCGAAAGACATTCCCATAGAGATTAGCCAGGATTTGTTTACCAGAAAGGCTTCGCTCTAGATAGGGCAATGCGGGTTTGATATAAGGATAGACAACATTCCAGTAAAAGTTTGGGTAGTTCCGGCGCAAATCACCGGGATTACGATAGCCTAAAATCTGATTTTTCCCGATTTCTTCAAACTCGTAGAACAAGGCACTAATTTTTTGTAAGTAGCGGGGATCAGCTAGCTGACCAATCAAATCTGCTGCTCTGACTAAACCAGGATAATTAACCGTGTCTTGATGATCCTGATCAGCAGGTACTGGGAAACGGGTTAATTCAATATTTTTCTTAATCTGCTCAGTATCAATCAGCAAGTGATTACCAAAGTGTTCCTCAATAAACTGCTTACCCCGGTCTACATGGTAGGGAGTAAGGCTAGCATCAGTGGCACCTGTAGGGAGAATAATCATACCATTGTCTATTCCTGTGGCATACAATCCTTGGTCTGGTTGGTCTTGACGACAGATGCCTTTGATATAGCCAATGTCATGGCACAACAAGGAGATAATCACGTGCAACCAGTCTTCACAGGAGACGCTCCCTTCGCAGATGTGCTTACCCCACAAGATTTCCTGTCCAACTACGGTGACTAGGACGGTGTGTTCAATGTTGTGATAAAGAGCGTCACTATTAGCAATATTTTCCAGAGCCATGTGAGTAGCCCAAGTAATCAGCTCACAGTAGTCTGATTTTAGGTTGCCATAAGTGCTGTGGAAACCTGTCTCTAGGTTTTTAACACAGGTATCAATGATTATCTCGGTAAGATTAAACATCATAGTAGACATATCAGCAACTCCTGATTTAGATTTCAGCTCATCTCCACGGTCACATCCGGGGGATTTCAGGTTAGGGGTTAGGGGTTAGTAGTTAGTTAATTGGTCTAGCATTGCTTAATTATGCAATGATTTTAAGAGTTTTGTGGAACGGGCATCTTGCCGTGGAACGGGCATCTTGCCCGTTACAATTCCCAGCCAGGATGCCCACCCCACTCATATTAATTCCTTGATTCAGCAATGCCATTGCTCCGACTAACTACTAACAACGTTTTGTTTGGCAGCTCTCAATCCCTATATTTAGATAAACGCTAGATCAAAGTCCTCAGCATTCGCCCTGAGGCACTTAGCTTTGTTAGGTTCGGCACAAGGGGCGAGGTATTAACCTTACGTTTGTCAAGTTTTCACCCACTTCGGATCAGGTATCTACCAAGCTGATAGCTGATAGCTAAAAGCTGATCGCTTTATCAACACAACCCATCAAGCTCCCAATTTTGGGTAATACAAGTGCAACAGGGAGTGATATGATCTGACCAGTACTCAGTGCCATCAGACGCAGCGTTTTAGCTTGAGGGAAAAGGCAAAAGAGTACTGAGACATCTATAACCTCGTATAGGTTTGATTGCCATTAATCAAACTTTATACTGCGTTGAAGACATCAGGGTAATTTGTGGAAAAAGGCTCACAAGCCACGTCTAATCCATAATTTGTGTGAAAATCTTCACAAACCCATGGCTAGCTCAGCTTTCCGATAAGCTAGTTAGGATTGGTTTAAAATTAGCAGAAATAGTATCTTTTTTTGGTGCATCTTGATAACCACCTAAACGCTATGTCTAGGGGACAAAACCGATTATTCAAAATCTCTATCGGCAAGACTGAGATGTTCTTAGAAAAATTGAATCAACTAGATTTGACTGTAGCATTTGATCAGCTAACACCTCGTAAACGAGAGGTCTTGAAGAAAATGTTAGCGGGCCAAAGCGATCAAGCGATCGCTAAGTCGCTACACATCACAGAAGCTACTGTCAGAAAACATGTGCAGCAGCTGTGCGAGAAATTTGAGGTAAGGAATGCACCAGGTGAACACTACTCACTCCGTAATCAGTTAATTGACCGACTTAGTGAATATTACCCTAAGTTAGTAAATCCAGAATTATTAAGTAAATCTAGATCTTTGAGCCTCCCAGCGATGCCAGAGTCAGAAGGGCAACAACAGCCCGTTTCTCTCAATGTTGACTTTTATATCGAGCGCATTCCCTATGAAGATCAGTTGTTAGAGGCAATTGTCAAACCTGGTGCTCTAATTCGGATAAAAGCACCCCAGCAGATGGGCAAAACCTCCCTGATTGAAAGAGTTCTGGCTGAGATCAGGAAGCAAGGCTATCAAGATGTGACCTTAAGTTTTGAGTTAGCAGATAGTACAGTCTATAGGGACCTCGGCAAATTCTCACGGTGGTTCTGTGCCAGAGTTGGTCAGAATTTGGGGCTGTCAAATAAGTTGGATGAGTATTGGGATGATATTTTTGGATGTAATAGTAACACCACAGATTATTTTCAAGAGTATTTATTGCCAGAAATAAAAAGCAATATTGTACTAGTTATAGATAAAGTTGATCGGGTGTTTGAACACCCCGTTATTGCTGATGATTTTTGTCGCCTTCTGCGTGGTTGGTATGACATCGCTAGGCGGGGCGATCGCAGTAGCGCTATCTGGAAAAAACTGCGGTTGGTGATAGTACATTCTACAGAAATTTATAGCTCCTTGGATATCAATCACTCACCACTGGCTAATGTGGGATTGGAAATTGAGTTGCCAGAGTTTAGCACAGAGCAAGTACAGGAGTTAGTCAGACGTTATGGACTGGATGGGAATCCCAGAGAAGTCGAAGAACTGATGGCGATGGTGGGAGGACATCCTTATCTGTTGCGCAAGGGTTTAGCTTATATTAAGGATCATAACATTACCCTAGCGCAACTGTTAGAGGTAGCACCCACAGAAGCCGGACCATTCAGTGACCATCTGCGACGCCACCTAGGAAATCTCAAACAGTCTCCAGAATTGGAAACTGGGTTGGAGAAGGTGGTTCAAGCAAACAGCTGGGTAACTATCCCATCGGAGCAAGCCTTTAAGTTATACAGCATGGGGTTAGTAAAGTTGCAAGGGAATAGCGTCATGCCTCGCTGTGATTTATATCACAAGTATTTTTGCGATCGCCTTTGCCAGCGGATTGAGCCTGAGTGCTGAGTGGGTCAGTTCAGAATCCATACATAGTTTAACCCACATTCCGCAGGTTCATCAGCAAAGGAGATAATATTTACGACAAGGAGCA
>NZ_CEYLVT010000208.1:0-13025 GCF_982860115.1 Moorena sp. | reverse complement strand
AGGCGAATTAAATTCGCCACGGGTCGCACCTCTGCATCGCTTCTATTTTCCCCACACCCCACACCCCACACCCCATACCCTGTCTATTTTTTAGCCTTGTTGTCACCCCCTCAGGTTAATCGCATTAGGGAGTCAAGGGCACCGAGGGAGTCGGGAGTTGGTAGTTGGGGCAGTCGGGAGCGGTGCGACCCCGCGCTTTTTCAAAGCTAAGCGTGAACGCGCACTCCCTGGGAGTCGGGAGTCGGGGTAAGAAATTTGAGTTTACCTGATAAGTATAAGAAACGCTATACACCAATTTCATTTCTTAGAGCTATAAATGGTGATGAGGTGATGTGTTAATAGCACTATTTTTTGAAATTGGTCAGCTGTCACCCATTTAAATTGTTGATTTATTGTTTATTTTTGTTTATTTTTGAGTAAGCAGCAAAAACTCTAAAACCTTCTCCCCTGCTCAAAACCAGATTTAATATCACCGTGAGGGCCCGGACCAAGCCGTCAGTGCGCAAGCAAAGGGTTCCTAAAATTCAAAGCACCCCTAAGATGACGATTGAGCAAGGGACGGGGGGGGGAAGACCTAATCACAAATACCTAATATGAGTAATTATGCTTAATATGATAAAACTACTCAATTTGGATAATATATATTAAGCAAATTATAACAAATGTTAAGCAAATCGGAGTCAACCCCTCACCCATCCTGATCCGATTGCCGACCCTAGCTCCCTTTGTTGTTCTTGGGACTCTATAACTTATCTCTATAACTGATTCGGTCTATATAACTCTAACTATCACGCTATAACTGATTCGGTCTATATCTTCGGTCTAGATATCAGCGATGAAAAATTGATTCATCTGTCTAATGGTAGATTATCGGTCTCTCTTAAGATAACCAATAATTTACGGGTTTTAACGATTGTAACAATTTTGATACATAGGTCGGACGAATTGACTGTAAACTTTTTTGACAAAAGGTTCATCTTCATCAAAATTTTACCTATACTGAAACTCACCTAGAAAATTTCAAATCAAAGAATTTACTCAAGGACAGACCCTGTCAAGTAAGGGCAGAAACTGTCAATTCATTTTTTTTTTAATGATTACTGGAGAAAACACCATGGCATTAACCACAAGTCAAAGCTTTACACAAACTGATTCATTAGCAGTGGTCAAAAGCTTTTTAATTTGGGCATTTACCTTGGCAGTTTGCTTACTGGTTGTCGGTTTTCCGTTGATTGTATTGATGGTTACCGCTGGCTCTCTGTTAGCGATCGCTCTACAATCGATTTTGCCGGTTAGTGCTGTATTACTCGTAGCAGGGAGTTTGATTGGAGTAAATGTTTTAGCAGTGATATTAGGTGCAGGAGTCTTAACCTTTAAGGGGGTTCATCCTAAGGAAGTTAGTTGGTTAAATTGGCTACATGGCGAGCCTGATCTAATCCAGACTCCGGTTTATGCGGCTTGCCCCCTCACCTGTAACATTATCAGATAGTTAGATAAACGGTGTCTGAGCTGGCCCAAGTCTGGGAATGTTAATAATTGATGACCTTTTAGGATCTAAACATTGGGTAAAAGTTTTCTCTTTTCCCTCTAAAGGTCATCAAGGGTAAGCACCCAGCCCCTTCATAGACGGGGCTTCCAAACATCCCACGATTTTTTGTAATAAGGCCAAGCTTTGGTAAGTTGATTGGTTTTTCAGCAATTTTCCCGGTCTTGACCGGGTTTTTTGATGAGAACATTTAAGAGTATCTCTAACCAACCGTACCAGTAATAGAGTATTGTCCTAAGCTGCCGTAATCACTATATCCGGTAGCTAAGTTTCCAAGACCCGTACCATCAATGCTTAGATAATATTGTCCTGGATTGATGTCAAGATTAAAGCTAGCAGACAGAGAACCGATGGGATTAGAGGAGCTAATCAGTTGACCAGAAGCATTATATAGCCTAGCCAGAATGTCTAAATTAGCTCCTCGCTCGAAAGGCTTAATATCTAGCGCTATGTTGCCCGTAATTGAATTGAACTCGAACCAGTCAATGTCATTATTTTGTTCAATGATTCCATAAGTTTCTACCTGACCACCATTGAAAGATAGCGCTGCTGCAGTGGTTCGACTGTTAGCATAATCGTCCAGGCGATAGCCAAAACCATTTTGCCCAGTGATGATGTCTAGGTCATCTTCTTGGTTGCTGGCACCGTTATACTCACCTTGGCTCCATTGAGTTAGATTTCTATCGTTGCCCTCTCCCATAATAGGAGCCCACCCTGTTTCGACATTGCCATTGTCATGACCACTGTAATAGTGGTTGGTTAAATTACCGTCATGTCTCAGACCCAAGCTATGACCTACTTCATGGCTAATAGCTTCAGCCACTGCTTTCTCACTACCTCCAGCGCGATTCTCTGAAAAAATAAAGGCGGGGGCATCAGTGTCCCAGTTGAATGAATCAATATAAGCCAAACCACCGGTACCTTTTTGATACCAGGAACCATCTCCCCCAATCACAACGCGAATGCCCCATTGGAAATCACTATCGCTGGTTTTTTTGAGTTGGTCATCAGAAGGTTGGGCAGTAGTCACATTCACATTAAAGGGACTAAAGTCTTCTGCCACCCGTTGCCAAATGTGCCAAATCGTCTCTCTCTCAGCAGTGGAAAAATTTGAAGTATTCCCATCCGTGTCATAGGCAGGGGTCACAATGGGACTCCCAAAGTTCTGGTTCCATAGGGTATTTCTGGTAGTATGACCATCAAAGTCAAGGTAGATAATATGGTCTGCGTCTGGATTGCTGTTGAGGGAAAAGACTTGGTTCGGGCTCAAGGGCTGATAGGTATTTGGTTTGGTAGTTGCAGTAGTTCCAGTAGTGGTAGTACTTTCAGACAACTCTAAATCATCGGAAACAATGCCATTGCTACCAGCAGCGTAGGGTCTTACCTCGGCAAAGTAAGTGCCATTGGTAGCACTGTAGTTGATCACGTCGTTAGCATTGCCAGCCTGTAAAGAGCTAACCACGTTTTGGTTGCCAAAGTCCAAGATGCCATTATTCTTAGTGTCCCGATAGAGTCTGAGGTTAGCATCATTACCCGCACTTATATGGTATAAATTTAGGTTAATTTGACCGTTGTTTGAGACCCTAAACTTAAACACATCACTGCGGTCTAAGAGCCTAAGCTGCCCATTGCGGCTGATGAGATTGCTTGTGAAAGTGCCTAAATCCTCGAAAGTCCCCATGATTCAGTCCTGACTTTTTTTCTCTGTGAAAAGAAATATAAATTAGTCTAAAACGTTTATTTTACTGGCGCTTTCTTAAAGCTACAGCGTAATAAACCACACCTAGTTTTATAATATTTCTAAGCCAAGTTTATCAGCTCTTAATTTTGAACGAAATTAGCTTAATGATCACAGTTGTCAGAGCTGATTGCAAAAGTAAGCTATAACCATGGCACTGGAAGGATTTCAGGAATTCGGTCCAGTTTTAGCCCTGTTCCCTGAAATCCATATCTATCAAGGAATTTGAGCTATTAATATTTACTATAAATTAGCTATAAATTAACTCTTATGGATTACTATACATCCTCAACATACCCTTTAATATCGGAAGATTTTGAGTAAAGCGTCTAAGCCTAGAGATTGCAGGATCTAAGCAATAGTGCCAGTAATAGAGTATTGTCCTAAGCTGCCGTAATCAGTATATCCGCCAGTAATTAGGTTTCTTTGACCAATACCCTCAACGCTTAGATAGTACTGTCCTGGATCGAGGTTAACATTAAAGCTAGCGGATAGAGAACCAATGGGATTAGAGAAGCTAATCAGTTGACCAGAAGCATTATATAGCTTAGCCAGAATGTCTAAATTAGCTCCTCGCTCAAAAGGGTCAATACCTAGGGCTATGTTGCCCGTTGTTGAATTGAACTGGAACCAGTCAATGTCGTTATTTTGTTCAATGATGCCATAATTTTCCACCTGACTATCATTGATAGATAGCGCTGCTGCACCGGTTCGCGAGTTACTATAATCGTCCCCGCGATAGCCAAAACCATTTTGCCCAGTGATGATGTCTAGGTCATCTTCTTTGTTGGTGGCACCGGTATACTCACCTTGGCTCCACTGAGTTAAATCCTTAAAATCGCCATTCCCCATGATAGGAGCCCATCCTGTTGGGCCGCTGCCATGACCACTGTAATACTCGGTGGTAAAATTACCGTCATGTTCAAGACCCAAGGTATGACCTACCTCATGGGTAATGGTCTCAGCCACCCCTTTCTCACTGCCGTTATACACTTCTGAAAAAACAAAGGTGGGGGTATCAATGTCGTCGTTGAATGAATCAATATAACCCACACCAACGGTACCTGGTTTATACCAGGAGCCATCTCCCCCAATCACAACGCGAATACCCCATTGGGAATCACTACCGCTAGTTTTTTTGAGTTGGTCATCGGAAGGTTGGGCAGTAGTCACATTTACATTAAAGGGACTAAAGTCTTCTGCCACCCGTTGCCAAATATGCCAAATAGTCTCTTTTTCAGCAGTGGAGAAATTTGAAGTATCCCCATCCGTGTCATAGGCAGGGGTTACAATAGCATTTCCGTAGTCATCGTTCCAGTCAGTACCTGTGGTGGTGTGACCATCAAAGTCAAGGTAGATAATGTGGTCTGCCCCTGGATTGCTGTTGAGGGAAAAGACTTCGTTGGGGTTAAAGGGCTGATAGGTATTTGGTTTGCTAGTTGGGGTAGTGCCAGTTCCAGTAGTGGTAGTACTTCCAGACAACTCTAAATCATAGGAAACAATACCATTGCTACCACGAGCGTAGCGTCTTACCTGGGCAAAGTAAGTGCCACTGGTAGCACTGTAGTTGATCACATCGTTAGCATTGCCACCCTGTAAAGAGCTAGCCACCTTTTGGTCGCCAAAGTCCAAGATGCCATTGTTGTTAGTGTCCTGATAGAGTCTGAGGTTAGCATCATCACCGGCACTGATATTGTATAGATTGAGGTTAATTTGAGCGTTGTTTGAGACGCGAAACTTAAACACATCACTGCGGTCTAATATCCTAATATCCCCATTGCGGATGATGGAATTACCTGTGAAAGTGCCTAAATCCTCGAAATTTCCCATGATTAACTCCTGGTTTTTTTTCTGTGAAAAGCAATGTAAATTAGCCCAAAAAATTAATTTGATTTGCGCTTAACTACATTTACACAGTAATAAACCAAACCTAGTTTTGTAATATTTGTAAGCAAAGTTTATCAGCTCTTAATTTTGGCGGTGCGCTTTCCGTCTACGGAAAGCGCACCGTAACAAAATTAGCTTAATTATCACAGTTGTCAGAGCTGATTGGTAAACTAAGCTATAACCCTGGCGCTGCAAGGCTTTCATCGATTAGTGCCCTTAGGCACGCCCTGTTCCCTGAAATCCATATCTGTCAAGGGATTTGAGCTATTAATAATATTTACTATAAATTAGCTATAAATTAACTCTTATGGATTACTATACATCCTCAACATACCCTTTGATTCCGGACGATGTTGAGGAAAGTTTATAAGGCTAAATATTGCAGGATTTAAGCAATCGTACCAGTAATAGAGTATTGCCCTAAACTGCCGTAATCACTATATCCGGTATCTAAGTCTCCTTGGCCAGTACCCTCAATGCTTAGATAATACTGTCCTGGATTGAGGTCAAAATAAAAGCTAGCATACAGATAACCGATGGGATTAGAAGAGCTAATTAGTTGACCGGATGCATTATATAGGTTAGCCAGAATGTCTAAATTAGGTCCTCGCTCAAAAGGGTCAATATATAGGTCTATGTTGCCCGTTGTTGAATTGAAGGTGAACCAGTCAATGTCGTTATTTTGTTCAATAATGCCATAAGTTTCTACCTCACCATCATTGATGGATAGCGCTGCTGCACCGATGAGACTGTTGCTATAATCATCCTCGCGATAGCCAAAACCATTTTGCGAAGTGATTATTTCTAGGTCATCTTCTTTGTTGGTGGCACCGGTATACTCACCTTTGCTCCATTGAGTTAGATTGTTAATGCCGTTTCCCATAATAGGAGTCCACGCTGTTTGGTCATTGACATTTTCATGACCTTCGTAGTACTCGTTGCTGAACTGACCGTCATGTTCAAGACCCAAGGTATGACCAACTTCATGGCTAATAGTTTCAGCTACCTCCTGACTGTCTCCAGCCGCATTCTCTGAAAAAGCAAAGGTAGGGGTATCAATGTAGTCGTTGAATGAATCAAGATGAGCCACACCAAGGGCACCTGGGCCATCCCAGGAACCATCTCCGCCAATCACAACGCGAATGCCCCATTGGGAATCACTATCGCTGGTTTTTTTGAGTTGGTCATCGGAAGGTTGGGCAGTAGTCACATTAACATCAAAAGGAATAAAGTCTTCTGCCACCCGTTGCCAAATGTGCCAAATACTCTCTCTCTCAGCAGTGGAGAAATTTGAAGTATCCCCATCCGTGTCATAAGCAGGGGTTATAATAGGATTTCCGTCGTCATCGTTCCAGTCAGTACCTGTGGTGGTGTGACCATCAAAGTCGAGGTAGATAATGTGGTCTGCTCCTGGGTTGCTGTTGAGAGAAAAGACTTGGTTGGGGTTAAAGGGCTGATAGGTATTTGGTTTGCTAGTCAAAGTAGTTGCAGTTGAACTCAATCGGTATTCGTTATTGGGTGCATCTCATATTTGTAAAAAAGCGAGATGCACCCTCGCTATTCTACAGATAATTAAGCCCACCTACTTATTTTTAAGCCAAGTTTATCAGCTCTTAATTTTGGCAGTGCGACCCGTGGCAAAACAGTTTTAATTACGGGTCAAGCGTACTGTAACGAAATTAGCTGAATGATCACAAAAATCCGCCTGTTGTGTAATTAACGAAACACTAAAACAAGCTTTTGATATCCTTGAATAGGATACACCAGATTTAATAGTGGTAGACCGGCATTTTAGTTGATGTAGTGTGGGCAGTGCAGCAGACAGATCAGATCAGTTGGCAATTGGGTTGGTAGGCACTGCCCAGCTAGGATTAATAAGGTTCAACTTTGAACTTTCAACTTTTAACTTTTAACTTTTAACTTTCAACTTTCAACTTTCAACTTTCAACAAACCTTTAAACTGCCATGCCCCGTTCCACAGCAGGTCGCTGCTGCATTGTCTCGACCCAGCGTTTGAGGTGGGGATGCTTATCTAGGGTGACTCCCAAATACTCATAGGCAGCTACCCAAGGATAGGTAGCTATGTCGGCAATGGAGTAGTCTCCAACAATGAATTCCTGTTTTCCTAATTGCTGATCTAAGACACCAAACAGACGTAGGGTTTCTTTTTCATAGCGATCAATAGCATAGGGAATCTGTTCTGGAGCAAAGCGTCGAAAGTGACTCAGTTGACCAAACATTGGTCCAACGCTTGCCATCTGGAACATCAGCCATTCAATCACTTGTATTCTTGCTGCTGTATCGGTTGGCAACAACTTGCCTGTCTTTTCTGCTAAATAAATTAGAATTGCTCCTGACTCGAAAACTTTTATACCAGTATCCTGGTCAAGGATAGCAGGAATTTTACTATTGGGATTGATGGCTACATATTCGGGAGTAAACTGTTCTCCCTTGGTTATGTCAATTTTGTGAACGGTGTAGGGAAGTCCTACTTCTTCGAGCATGATGGCAGGTTTGCGTCCGTTAGGTGTGGAAAAGGTATAGAGGTCAATCATGATTAGTTTCTCTAAATTTATCCCTGAAGTTATTTAAGTTTTTGCCACAATTTTTGACTCCCTAAATGGAAATAATAATGGGCAATTAGCTATTAACAATAAACTAGTAAATATTACCCATTACCTATTACCCATTATCCGATAATCCTCTGTTACCTCTTTAAACAGAAATGAGATTAGTTAGGGCATTAATTTTGTCAACCAGAGCCGGTTTCCGCACAAGACCTTCCAAGCGCTCAACTACTTTACCTTGCTTGAAGAACAACAGAGAAGGAATTGCTTCAATGTGATAGTTGCTGGCTAGTTGTTCGTAGTCATCAACATTTAATTTGCCTACTTTGACAACTCCATCAAATTCTGTGGCTAATTCAGTGACGATTGGATTCATTACCCGACAAGGACCACACCATGGTGCCCAAAAATCTACTATGACTGGAATGGAGCTGTTGAGGACTTCGGTTTCAAAGTTATCGTAATTTAGGGTTATATATTTGGCTGTTTCTGACATAGTTCAATTTCTCCTAAACTAGGAATGACTGTTGACTGTTGACTGAATTATTGATGAATTCAGCATTATTGATTTCCTGGATGAAGAGGGTGTATCTCATATTTGCTGTTTGACGCGGTGGTGCGTTACGGTGCGGGCTGTCTCAACAAGGCGGAAGAGGTAGAAAATGAGTGCTAGCCCGCCCCTAACGCACCCTACACAACATTTAGGTGCTGGTAGTGTCGTAAGCATATACTTACGATTTTGATTGAGCTACTTATACGGCTACAGCCAGGGTTTGTAATGCGCTGACAATCTCTTCTGGGTCAAGTCGCTTGGTGTAATCTAGATCAACGAAAGCATGGGTGATGGTTCCATCGGAATTAATCACATAGGTGGCGGCAATGGGTAATTCAAAGGTTTCATCGCCGTTGTGGGCAGGTAAATCAATGCCAAAGCTTTGGTAAACTGGTCGGAGTTCTTCTGGTACGGTGAAGACTAGACCAAACTCTTTGGCAATCTTATTCCCAACATCGCTGAGTACTTCAAAGGTTAGGTGGTTTTTCTCTGTAGTGGACAGGGAATTATCAGGAGTTTGAGGGGAAATAGCGACTAGGGTTGCACCTAATTTCTGAATTTCTGGTAAGAATTGCTGCAATGCTCGTAATTCTAGGTTGCAGTAAGGACACCACTGACCCCGGTAGAAGGAAATGACTACGGCTCCGGTGGCTAGTAGGTCTTGCAATTCTACCAGTTTACCTACGGCATTAGGCAGGGTAAAGTTAGGGGCTTTGTCGCCAACATTGAGGCTATTGTCTACAATGCCAGAATTAGCGAGCTCTTCCCCTGCTTTTGCCATGATGGCTTTGGCTTCTTCTGGTAGCTTAGCGCTAAGCTGGGTATTTAGGTTAATCAAGTCTTGGGTTAAGGTCATGATTTCCTCCTAGTTAGATTATATTTGAACAATCGTTCCAATTAAGAGTAAAAAAATTTACTCTGTTAATTTACTCTGTCAATTTACTCTGTCAATCGATAACGGAAAGTATGACCTTGACAATAGCTCTTAGGGTTTCTGGGTCTTGGTTGACTTTGGAGATAACCCGCAACCCTTGTATACTACTGGTGAAATATTGGGCTAATGCCTGAAGGTCATGGTTGGTTGTGATTTCCCCTTGCTCCCTTGCTGTGGATAAGGCTTTTTTAAAGGCGTTTTCCACTGAGCGCAAATTAGCAGCAATCCGGGATTTAGTCTGTGGATCGTGGGGACACAGTTCAACAGCGGTGTTGGTGAGCAAGCAGCCTCGATGGTCTTTATCGTCTACAGCCCCTTCGATGAGGTTGTAGAAAAAGTCGATAATGGCTTGCTTTGAGGCTGTGGGGGCTTCTAGGCATGCGATCGCATTTTTAACACAGGTATCATTGTAATGAGCGATCGCAGCCAGGAATAGGGAACGTTTGTCACCAAAGGTGTCGTATAGACTGCCTCGGTTAATCCCCATGGTTTTGACCAAGTCCTGCATTGAGGTTCCTTCATAGCCATAAAGCCAAAAGGTTTCCATGGCTTTTTCTAGGACATCTTCTGGGTCAAAGGTTTTGTGCCTTGCCATCACCATTGCTGAACTCGTATCTTTACTATAACAATTCTGGAACGATTGGTCAAGTAACCCAGTTGCTTCCCTGACACTGCTGGGATTTTCAGTAACGATAAGTATGTAATAAATAAATGTAATAATTTGGATGTCAGTGCAGGAGTGGACTATTGAATAACCCAGGTCTCCCGGGCGAACCACCAAACCTTTCTGAGGTAACAGAGGTAGTAGTAGATGATATTCCAGAGGCAGTAAGGGATAGACAGGATATCAAACCCCGGTCTCGTTGGCAGGTCACCTTACTCATTATTGGACTATTGGCAATAGGAGGAATCGCCTTTAGCCTGATTCCAATGGAACCAACTCCTGAAGCTCAGTCCAATCTCACCCCGTCTGGTAAAGCAAGATCGACTCAAAGTCAGACAGAAGCTAGTTCACAGAATCCACAAGCTAGTCTAAACAATACGGGGAATAATGCTGATAACATTCTGGGACACTTACCTTACTCTGAAGTGCTAAGCTCACAACTGGAACCAATTACCCGTGATGGCCGGATCAAACTGGAGGCTGCAGCAGCTCGGAAATACAAAGCAATGGCCGCAGCAGCAAGGAGACAGGGGGTAACCCTAGTGCCAATTTCGGGTTTCCGTTCGGTGGACCAGCAAAAGTACCTGTTTTTTCAAGTAAAGGAACAGCGAGGACAGGTGGCTAGTAAACGGGCTGAGGTAAGTGCTCCTCCTGGCTACAGTGAGCATCACACTGGTTATGCGATCGATATTGGGGATGCCATGACACCAGCTACCAACCTGAGTCCTGAGTTTGAGAATACGGCAGCTTTTAAGTGGTTGGAAAAGAATGCGGCTTTCTACAGCTTTGAGTTGTCTTTTCCTAGAGACAATCCCCAAGGAATTAGTTATGAGCCTTGGCACTGGAGGTTTGTCGGAGATACCAAGAGCTTGGAAACGTTCTACAAAGGTAAGAAACCTACACCTGCTCCTTCTCCTCCATCGGATACACCAAAGTTTGAAGATGAAGTATGAAGGTTGTCTGTCAGAATGTAGAATTTAGAATGCAGACTGTAGAATTTAGAATGTAGAATTTAGAATTTAGAATGCAGACTGTAGAATTCTTAATTCTTAATTCTTAATTCTTAATTCAAAAAGGTTGTTCGCCCGTGGCGTTACCCTAGGGTAGGTTATCTGGTTGAAGGTTAGCTGGTTGAACGCGCACCCGTGGCCTTTTGGCCAAGGTTTAAATATGAAGTATGAAAGGCTTGGATAATTTGATCCACAGTAAAAATTGCAATTAATACTTAAAAATTTATCTCATGTTTAGATAAAGATGATATCAAAAAATGTTCATAAATAGATAGTAGGTAATATTCCTAATATTTATCGCTTCCCTGTTCCCTATTCCCTATTCCCTATTCCCTGTTCCCTGTTCCCTGTTCCCTGTTCCCTGTTCCCTACTATTTACAATTGTTCAAACAAACATGATATAACTAACAATGAACGAACAAGTAACCAAGAACAAATGCAACAAATTGCGCTGAATTTAATTGCTATTGGTGTTTTTGGCATGACCCTTTCGGTTTTGCTAGGACCACTGTTGAATATTTCTCCGGCAATCCCTGCGGTAACTACTTTTGGTGTCTTGAGTCTTGTTACCCTAGATGGCTTCAGCTTCCAAGGGAAAGGGTTAACGCTGCTGTTAGATGTATTGGCGAGTACCAATCCTGAACATCGCGAACGCATAATTCGCCATGAAGCGGGTCATTTTCTGGTGGCTTACTTACTTGGTATTCCAATCACTGGTTACACCTTAAGTGCTTGGGAAGCTTTGAAGCAGGGACAACTGGGTAATGGTGGTGTGACCTTTGATACTGAAGCACTATCGGCTAAGGCTTCTAGTCTTCGGGAAATGCGATTAACCTTAGATCGATTTTGCACGGTTTGGATGGCAGGCATTGCTGCAGAAACTATAGTCTATGAGAGTTTTGAGGGAGGAGCAGAAGACTGCGACAAACTCCGAGATGCTTTGGAAGGGTTAGGTTTTTCTGCTAGTGAGTACTCAGTTAAAGCACGATGGGCTGAGCGTCAGGCGACTAGTATGATTACTGAACACTGGGAATCTTATGAAGCACTGGTGGCTGCTATGGAAAAACGGGCATCTGTGGCAGAGTGCTATGAGGTAATTCAGTAACTATAGCGCTGTAGTTAGGCAGTAGGGAGTAGGGAATCGGGAATCGGGAGTCGGGAGTCGGGAGTCGGGAGTCGGGAAAGAGAAAGAGGTGTGGTAGGTGATCGGAGGTGTGGGGAGAGGGAATTATTATTATAGTTATTAAGGTTTTTCAAATATGTTATAAATCCCATTAATTTTGTTGTGGTTATAGTTTTAAAACACACCCTAGTCATTATCAAGGTTGAAGGGTTGTTGGCCAAAGGCGTTTGGTGTAGGATAGCTTGAATGGTAAAATGGTAGAGGAGGGAGCAAGTTTAATGATTAATAAAAAAATTAATCTTGAGTAAGTTGAAAATTTACCCCCTCGTAAAGGTCTTGAAAAGAAACGTCTAACTCTAAGGAATTTAGAGAAATAACGGAATTTTCTGATTCATACTCAGTGAACTGCCATCGATTGGTAGCAGTTTTAGTATATTGCAGTAGACGATACTCACTTTGTTCGATTAGAATATATTCTTTGAACTCTGAGATGGAACGATAGTATAAAAACTTATCACCTTGGTCATAGTTTTTAGTAGAGTTTGATAAAACTTCGACAATTAACATCGGGTTCGTTACTGTAGTTGTCCCCTTACCTGTGTAAACCGGTTCACCCTGCATCACCATAACATCTGGATAGGTATACTGACGGTAACGAGGTATCCACAAACGCACATCACCAATGTAAACTTTGTACTCTTTTCCCTTTAATCCAAGTTTGAAAAGGGTAGCAATATTAAGGGCAATTTGATTATGATTGGTAGTGCCACCAGTCATTGGTATAATTTCTCCATCCCGATATTCACTCTTGTATTCTGCTGTTTCTTCTAGTTTTAAATAGTCTTCTGGAGAATAATATTTGGGTTCAGCTTTTAGTGGCATTGGTATTTAAAATTTGCTTTTGTTATTCTGTTGACCGTAAGTATAATTATTAGTTCTTAATCATCGGATTGCCTATTGCCTATTGCCTATTGCCTATTGCCTATTGCCTATTGCCTATTGC
>NZ_CEYLVT010000207.1:0-13277 GCF_982860115.1 Moorena sp. | reverse complement strand
AGTGGGCTGGAGATCACAAGATACATAAAACTGGGATAACTGCTGGACCATCAGCCGTCGTATATAATGACCAAATTTACCTGTTACATCAAGGGCGAGATGACAGTGGATGGATGTGGTGTAATGTGTTTAATGGTTCTGAATGGGTTGGAGACGAAGAAGTCCCCAATACCGGTATTTCTGAAGGACCAGGTGCAGTGCTTTACTAATTAGTTCGCATTGGAGAATTAAGAATTAAGAATTTAGAATTTAGAATTTAGAATTAAGAATTGGGAATTTAGAATTGGGAATTTAGAATTGGGAATTATGCCTTCTGCCTTCTGACTTCTGCTTTCACTATTCTGCCTTCTTAATTCCTTCTAAATTTTACATTCAGCCTTCTACATTCTTAATTCTCCATTCTCCATTCTACATTCTAAATTCTAAATTCTGTCCTCCTTACAGTCGGATTAGAATTTGCTCTCGCTCTGTGATGGGATAGGGACACAAATTTTCCTGCTTCGGTTCCCTGTGTTGTCCAAGCTGCTCAAGACGCTCCATCGCTTCGTGATAATCGATGGGATGATGAATAAATCGTTTTTTTGCCATTATGATAGAGTTACCTAAACTGTGGTTTGGGAGAGAGCCGCGCTTGTTGGTTGGTGTTCGCAAAGCGCGGCTCTTTTCGCCATAATTATATTATAAATAGTGTCTATGGTTGTTGTCAATTTTAAAATAAAAAAAAACGAAATAGATTTCATTTAATATAATAAGTAGTTACAATTAAAGAGTTAAATTGATAAAAAAATTAGCTAATATATGGAATCGAGAATAAAGCAAAAGTAAAAATAATCATTCAACTATTAATTATCAGGGATCAGTTATCAGTTATCAGTTATCAGCCGTCAGCTTATTTTATTAAAAAGTACCTCAACTAGCGTGGCACAGGCTTCGATACTGGGACTTTCCCCATAAACTGTTTCCTTAGCGTGGCAATCGCGCCAATGGCTAATAGCTGATAGCTGATAACTGACGGCTGAATGCTTACAATGGGATAATCCAGGGAATGTAGAGATAGGCTTGGGTGTGCGATCAGCAAAGCTGCGCCAAAGGCGATCGCGTAGCGTCTCTGTAGGAGAATCGCAGCCATCAAAAAGATAGATCCAACCACAGTCCTAGTCATTACAAAAAAAAAGACCCATCATCGGGTCTAGAAACAATATAGTTGGAAGCGCATCGGACTATTGAACTTCCATACAAGATTTGTGAATAACTTCTATTTTTAGTTTTTCCCCATAAATGAAGAGCAACTACCAAATAGGTGAAGCTAACAAGAAAAAATTAGAATTAAAAGAAATCAGGATTATCGATTTGACTAGCCTGAACTCCAACTAGAACTGCTAGAAGGTCACCGTTACCAACTATTTCAACTCCTTGGCTAGTATCAGAAAAGTCCAAGCTCCCAAAATCTAAGCCTGGGCCTAGAACAAAGTTAGCTTGACTAAGATCAAAGTTATAGATAGTATCGAACCCATCCCCTGTAGTTAAAAGGACACGAGCAGCACCAGTTCCTAAATAGACTTGGTCTAAACCATCGCCACTAAAAACAAAATCATCTCCACCATTACCATAAATAATATCATCGCCATCGTTACTATTAGCAGAAGAAAAATCATCGACATTGCCACCATATAAGCTATCATTGCCTGAAGAGCCTGTTAAAGTGTCATTTCCACCAAAACCCTGAATCTGGTCACCACCACCGTTGCCATTTAGTACGTCATCACCATCATCACCTTCAATTTGATCAACCTGGGAACCACCATTTATTAAGTCATCACCATTCCCACCATTCAAGGCATCATTGCCACCGTTGCCATTAATCTCGTTATCACCAGACTCTCCAAATGTCGATAGAGCTTCGTTACCAGAGCCACCATTGATTTGGTTATTGCCAGCACCACCTTGAATAATATCATTGCCACCATTGCTATTTAGCTGGTCATCACCATCCCCACCGAAGATTTCATCAAAACCAGAGCCACCATTGATTTGATCATTGCCAGCAAAACCTTTAAGAGTATCATCTCCACCGTTACCATTAATCTGGTCATCACCAGGAGTACCCTCAATCAATTCACTTCCTGGTGTTCCATTGATTATATTAGTCATGTTTATCTTCCTTGATAGTAAATACCATCCTTGATAGCTAAAAAAAATTATCCCCAAAAAAAAATCTTGTGTAAATACTGATCAGATAAATTCAGTCATTTGTCCTATTAATCACGAAATATTGACTATCAAATGACTGAATTTCATGCACAAATAAAAAAAAAATACTCTAAAAATGCTTTTTAATTTATGATAATGGTGTCTGATAATTATACTTTAATGAAAAAATAATTTTCTAAGTATTAGTGGTCAGATAGTGTTACTGACTATGGATGTAAAAGCGCGATTGTCTTTGGCACAGCAAAGCTGAACACCTGATTTTAAAAAAAGCCCCCTTAGTCCCCCGAGCAATCCCTCCCTCGGGGGACTTTTAGAGTTTTATTCCTCCCCCCGTGCGCTTCCCACAGGCAAATTAAATTCGCCACGGGTCGCATCACAAAATTGGGGAATTAGGGGGCAAAACTATACCGATAATCAGCAACTCGTACTAATCATCTACAGCATCAAACTCTACTTAGAGCGACGCAATCGTTTAGCAGCCTGTAATCCCTGATTAACAGTAGTAGTGCTAAAGGCTGCTACCTGAAGCCATGGGACAATAGCTTTGATGCTCTGTTGGACATCACTACTCATAGTGCAAGTAGCGACAACAGCAAGAGCTATAGGAACACAGAAATGTCCCATAGCCTGAAGAGAATTCTTCATTCTAATTTTCTCCTTAATTTTTAGGAACCAAAGGAGATTAAGCTTAATACCGTTAAGACAAGCATAATATTAAACCTAACCATAACCTCGAACTATGAATAAGGCTGTGTCATAGTTCATTTTAAATATTAACCGATTCAATTGATAGTTATATGTTGCGCTTTTTTATTTTCCTAAAAATTTCAGTAAACTGCATCAACAAATGCAGTTTACTTCATCAACAAATGCAGTTTACTACATCGAAACTTTATATCAAGTAAATTATACTGGGATTGTAGGCGAACATAATATCAAACCTAACCGCTAATGTCGGATAATATCGGACTATTGAATAAGGCTGTGTCATAGTCCGATTATTCTCAACTTATTGAGCAAAGGCAGCACTACCACAAACATGTCTTTGCCCTAGAATCAACCACCATCCCTAACATCAAGAGTAATCTCAGCAGTGATCACCCGGTCCGTCTGAGAAACAATCTTCACCCGTCTCACCCGACCAGCATAGGGCGTTCGCGTAGCGTCTCCCTAAGAGAATCGCACAATACTCAAGTCTGCCAGCTCCTTCTCCACCTCCTAAGACATCCTCTCAATAAACTGGTCAGATAATTAGTTTCGTGTGAAGAATCTTAAAGCTCACAAACGGCTGAATTTTCAGCAAAGGCTTAACGCTCTATTCGTTGCCCAGAGTGCTTTGTAGCCTTTTTTTCACCCCTTGAGGACAAAAACAAAATAGCTGAATTGTTACGATTTGTAATTGACTCACATAATTGCACAAAATCTGCACAGACGATTTGCTTGAATAGTCTTGGTCCGAAAGCCGCTGCATCCCTGACTTAAAAGTTAGGGGTCAGTTTCCTTGAGTTACCTTGTGTCTCTGAGAGAGGCTACAAAATTCTTAACAAGAAGGCTCAACGGAATTGAAGCTACTGGAGTAATTCAAGGCTGCTGATTGATTCATTACTCTGCTGTTTGGCAGAGTAGGGCAGGCAGTCAATTACTATCGAGTTTTGGATTTATACAAGTCAAGATGTAAGGAGAGACTTTAATGTTAGATGCATTTGCACGGGTGGTTGCCCAAGCTGATACCCGAGGTGTATATCTCACTAACGATCAATTCAATTCCCTCAAGAGCATGGTTGCTGAAAGCAATAAGCGCATGGATGTGGTCAACCGACTCACAAGCAATGCCTCTTCAATTGTAGCCAATGCTGCCCGTAGTCTGTTTGCAGAGCAGCCCCAATTGATCCAGCCTGGTGGCAATGCTTACACTGGCCGTCGCATGGCTGCTTGCTTGCGCGATATGGAGATTGTCTTTCGCTATGTAACCTATGCCACTTTTGCTGGTGACGGCAGTGTTTTAGATGACCGCTGCCTTAATGGCCTGCGGGAAACCTATGTAGCACTAGGAGTTCCTGGAGGTTCTGTAGCTGAAGGTATCAATAAGATGAAGGACGCTGCGATCGCCATTGCCAATGACAGAACTGGTATTACTCCTGGTGACTGTAGCTCTCTAATGTCTGAGTTAAGTGGTTATTTTGATCGAGCTGCTGCTGCTGTTGGCTAGTTTCACCAAACCCTAGGACAGCCATCTGCTCGTTCAATTCTTCAGTAGCATTTGTTTACGAAAAATTTGCAAAACTTTTTTTTGAGAGGTAGATTACATTATGAAAACTCCCCTAACTGAAGCAGTAGCTACCGCTGACTCCCAAGGCCGCTTTCTGAGCAGTGCCGAAATTCAGAGTGCGTTCGGTCGTTTTCGCCAAGCTACTGCAAGTTTGGAAGCTGCTCAAAGCTTAACCAGTAAAGCTGAGACTCTAGTTAATGGTGCAGCCCAAGCAGTTTACCAAAAGTTCCCCTATACCACGCAGATGCAAGGACCGAACTACGCTTCGACTCCTGAAGGGAAGGCAAAATGCGCCCGTGATATCGGTTACTACCTGCGCATGGTTACCTATTGTTTGGTGACTGGGAGTACAGGACCAATGGATGAGTACCTGATCTCAGGAATCGCCGAAATCAACCTCACCTTTGAACTTTCTCCGAGCTGGTATGTCGAAGCTCTTAAGTACATCAAGGCGAACCATGGTCTAAGTGGTGACCCTGCCGTTGAGGCAAACTCCTATCTCGATTACACAATTAACGCTCTTAGCTAGGGTTTTTCGACTTGCCCGGAACTCCAGGTGGCTGTTGATAGTCGATTAACGGTTTTCTGAAGTTCCGGGCAATGTTTTTTAGAAAAGAAATTTAGGAGACTAATATGGTAAGTCCAACAACAGCAAGGCTGTTAGGCATCGCACCTTTTGCGGATTCCTCTCGAATGGAGCTGCGCTCCTACTCTACAGAAGATGAAGTGCAAGCAGTGATTACAACTGTCTATCGACAGGTCTTTGGCAACGCTCATGTCATGGATTGCGAGCGTTTGACCAATGCAGAGTCTCGATTGCGCCAAGGTCACATTACGGTACGAGATTTTATCCGGGCACTGGCTCTGTCAGAACTATACCAGGAGAAGTTCTTAAACTCCACACCCCAAGTAAGGTTTATTGAGTTGAACTATAAGCATTTTCTGGGTCGAGCCCCTTATGATGAGTCGGAAATTGCCTATCATGTCGATCTTTTCAATCAAAAAGGTTACAAGGCGGAGATAAATTCTTACATCGACTCACAGGAATATCAAGAAAATTTTGGTAACTCGATTGTGCCGAGTTACCGTGGGTTCGAGAGCCCACAGGGTCAGAAAGTTGTGGGCTTTAGTCGCATGTTCCAGCTCTATCGGGGTTACGCCAATAGCGATCACGCCCAAGGCAATGGCAATCCCTCTCACTTAACTTATGAGCTGGCTCGTAACACCGCAACTCCTGTCCGAACCCAAACCAAGGGACAGGTAGTTATCGGCACAAATGCAGGTAGCCAAAGGCAGCTCTACCGCTTGCGAGTGTCTCAAGGGGTGACAAGAGGTGGTCCTCAAATCCGGCGCACAATTAGCGAGTATCTGGTGCCTTACGATCAGTTATCTTATACTTTGCGGCAGCTTGGCAAGCAAGGTGATCGAATAACAAGTATTACACCAGCCTAAGGCAACTGAAATCTCACGACTATCAAGCAGTATTAAAAATTAGGAGAACAACAAGTGGCAATTACCACAGCAGCATCCTGGCTGGGAACCTCCGCCTTTAGCAATGCCAACCCCATTGAACTGCGCCCCAACTGGACCCAAGAGAATGCTAAGGCTGTTATCCAGGCTGTTTACCGACAAGTACTCGGAAACGACCATCTCATGGCTTCTGAGCGTCTCACCAGTGCTGAGTCTTTACTCTGCCAAGGCTACCTGACTGTAAGGGATTTTGTGCGGGCTGTCGCCAAGTCAGAAGTCTACAGGTCGAAATTCTTCTACAACAACTTTCATCCGAGAGTAATTGAGTTAAACTTCAAGCACCTACTCGGTCGGGCTCCCTATGATGAGTCTGAAATCATCTATCATCTCGATATCTATCAAAACGAGGGGTTTGAGGCAGATATCGACTCCTACATAAACTCCCTTGAGTATGAGCAGAACTTTGGCACCTCCATTGTACCCTACTATCGAGGCTTTTCCAATCAACCGGGACAAAAAACCGTCGGCTTTACCCGCATGTTCGAGCTCTATCGTGGTTACGCCAACAGCGATCGCGCTCAGGGCAAGGGCGGTCGTCCTAGTTTAACCTATGAGCTGGCTCGCAATATGGCAAACCCAGTGCGAACCCCAAGCGGCGGACAAGCACTCACCGGCACAACTGCAAACATTCAGGGACAGTTCTATCGACTCCGAGTAACTCAAGGAGGTCTGGGACGTGCCCCTCAGATCAGGCGCAGCATCAGTGAATATGTCGTGCCCTACGAACGGCTATCTCCCACCCTGCAAAAACTAAACAAACGCGGTTGTCAAGTCATGAGTATTACCCGTGCCTGAAGTTTCTAGAACATCTAAATGTCGAGTCCTATAGGAGTAGAGTAAGTGGCAATTACAACAGCAGCATCCCGCTTAGGCACCTCTGCCTTTAGCAATAGCAACCCCATTGAACTGCGCCCCAACTGGAGCCAAGATGATGCCAAAGCCGTCATTCAAGCTGTTTACCGACAAGTACTCGGTAACGACTACATCATGGCTTATGAGCGCCTCACCGGTTTGGAATCTCTGCTCTGCAATGGCTCTCTCACGGTGCGGGAGTTTGTGCGAGCTGTAGCTAAGTCGGAGCTATACAAGTCGAAATTTCTGTACACCAGCTTCCAAACTCGGGTGATTGAGTTAAACTTGAAGCACTTGCTAGGTCGAGCTCCCTATGATGAGTCTGAGGTAATTTACCACCTTGACCTCTACCAAAACAATGGCTTTGAAGCAGATATTGATTCCTATATCGATTCTGCTGAATACGATGAAAACTTTGGTGACTTCATCGTGCCTTATTATCGAGGCTTCTCAACTCAAACCGGACAAAAGGTTGTGGGCTTTACTCGCATGTTCCGCCTTTACCGAGGCTATGCCAATAGCGATCGCGCACAAGTTGAAGGTAAAGCGCCTCGCCTTGCTAGTGAACTTGCTCTTAATAGTGTTTCAGCAGTGGTTGGTCCTTCCGGCGGTAGTGAAGGTTGGGCGTACCGAGCCTCTGAAAAAGGTGTTACGCCCAATAAAACCTTCCGAAGTCCAGCAAGAGCAGGTCGTATCTATCGGTTGGAAGTCTCAGGAATGAACTTGCCTAGATATCCCAAAGTGCGCCGCATTAGCAAAGAGCTTCTGGTTCCTTATGAGAAGCTATCGGATACGCTCCAGAAAATTAACAAAATGGGCGGTAAAGTCGCTAGTATCACACTTGCTTAGATCACATTTGCTCTAAAAATAGAAGTTCAGGAGTTAATCTAATCTGAGGTAGCTATTAGGAGGTATCGGAAACATGCTGGGTGAATCTTTAATTTTTGACAGTTCTAATTCACCATCAGAAAGTCGTACCTTTGTCTATGAGGTAACAGGGTTGTGGCATAAGGAAGAAAACACTAAAAACAGTTACCCTTTACCCAAGAGTAGCAGTATCTTTATTCAGGTTCCCTACAGCCAAATGAATGAAGAGATGCAGCGCATTACTCGTATGGGAGGAAAAATCGTCAGCATTCGTCCGGTTATGCCAACAACATAGTAACAACACTACCAAATGTCTTGAAGTTGGGACGAGGTGCTAGGTGTTAGGGGTTAGGTATTAGATATTAGGGGACTTTTAAGAAGATGTTAAGTATTATGATTTAGGTTTGACATTTTTCATACCCAAAACCTGCAACCTAACACCTAATACCTAACACCTAACACCTTCTCACCACAAAAATTTTCCGGCTTAAGTTGATACGGAAAAAACCTTATTTAAAACCTTAATATAAGATGGTAAAAACTCTTCAACCCTCTCTAAGAGAAAACCAGCATACTCTCATTCGCAAACTTGCAAACTGTATTGAAGCCCACTGGCAACATTACTTATCTCTGTCTCCCTACACTATACCAGAGGATCTCGGTTATGTGGAGGGAAACTTAGAAGGGGAGAAACTATTGATTGAAAATCGCTGTTATCAGACCCCCCAGTTTCGCAAATTACACCTAGAGTTAGCAAAGGTAAGTCATCGCCTTGATATTCTCCACTGTGTTATGTTCCCCCACTCCAACTACAACTTGCCAATTTTCGGAGTTGATCTTGTGGGAGGAAAAAGGTTAATTAGTGCGGCTATTGTTGATCTGTCTCCTGTTACCACTGAGCGCATCTTACCGATATCCTACCGCAGTGTTTTAGCCAAACTACCCAAAATTAAGTTTTCTCAACACCGGGATTTACCCAAGTGGGGAGATATTTTTTCGGAATTTTGTATATTTGTGCGTCCTGCCGATGCTCAAGAAGAAGCGGCTTTCCTTGACCAAGTCAAGAATTTTTTGACTCTGCATTGTCAAATTGCGACCGCCATGATGCCGATTTCTTCTCCTTATCAGGAAGCTGAAATTCTGGCAGGACAACGCTACTACTGTACTCAGCAGCAGCATAATGACAAGACTCGAAGAATCTTAGAACAGTCTTTTGGTCAGCAATGGGCACAACGATATATAACTACAATGCTGTTTGATTCCCCTTGATTGGGTTTGGAGGTTAGGGAAATCTCCAACTGAAATTTCACGGGCAATAGAAGTCTTAAAGTTAACTTTTGTAAATTTTTAATAAAGTTTGATTACTTTAGATTACAGTAAAGTAGTTAACATTTGGCGTAGTCATGCAGTCTGCTGAGAAACCTCAAAGGCTTGAATCTCTTCTCAAAGCTGGATTCGAGCGCTCCTTTGAAGCAATTGCTATCGTTGGTGACAACGGTCAGTTCATAGAGGTGAACCCTGCTGTCTGTGATTTATTTGGTTTAGCAAGGGAGGAGTTGATTAATCAGTCCATTATTAATTTTTTTAAACTAGATCTCAATTTTGAACAAGCATGGCACCTCTTTTGGGAAAGAGGGCAAGAAATTGGGGAAGTTCAACTCCTCTGCCCAAATGGCACGACACGAGCAGTGGAGTATACATCAGTTATAGACTTGTCACCTGGTAATCACTTGTTGATTCTGCGGGACATTACCAAGCGCCGACAAGCAGCAAAAGAGGAACTCCAACGCCAACATCAGCGGGTAGAGTTATTCTCTGAAGTAACTCTCAAAATTCGCCAATCTTTGCAACTCAAAGAAATTCTACAAACTGCTGTTACAGAGGTGCAAAGAATTCTTCGGGCTGATCGAGTACTGATTTACCAAGTTTTTGCCAATGGAACAGGTAAAATCATTAGCGAAGCGACCTTACCGACATATCCGGCAATTCTCGACGTTGAGTTTCCCGAAGAAGTCTTTCCTGCAGAGTACCGAGAACTCTATGGTCAAGGTCGCACCCAAGCTTACGCTGATGTTCACAGCCCTGATGCCGCTTTGGCTGAGTGCTTAGTTGAGTTTCTGGATGAATGGCATGTCAAAGCCAAACTGGTTGTGCCGATCTTACAAAGCCTCAACTCCCATACAAACAGCCAAAATCGCCGAGTTAAACCCCAGAATCAACTTTGGGGTTTGCTGATCGCCCATCAGTGTCAGGCTGCTCGACCATGGAGTGAGTTTGAGGTTGAACTGATGCAACAGTTGGCAGACCAAATCGGCATTGCCCTGTCCCAAGCTCAACTGCTGGAGAATCTGGAAGAGATGGTTGCAGAACGGACAGCCGAGTTGAGGAAAGTAAACAGCAATCTGCAACAGGAAATCAATGATCGCCTTCAGGCAGAAGAAGCTTTGCGTCGTTCTGAAGAACAACTCCGCCTCATCACCAATGCACTGCCTGTTTTAATTGCCTACATTGACAAGGAACAGTGCTATCGCTTCAACAATCAAGCCTACAAAACCTGGTTGGGACTTTCCCCTTTAGAGGTGTCTGGATCTCACCTTCAGAAAGTCCATGGGAAGAAAGTCTATCAGCAGATTCGGGTGCATGTGGAGGCTGCTTTGTCAGGTCGGACAGTCACCTATGAACATGAAATGACCCTCAAAGATAGACGCACTCACTCCGTCAGCGTTACCTACATCCCTCATCTCAGCGAAGAGGAGGGTTTAGTCAAAGGTTTTTTTGCTTTAACAAGTGATATTAGCGATCGCAAAGCCATAGAACGGATGAAGGACGAGTTCATTTCAGTGGTCAGTCACGAACTCCGCACCCCTCTGGCCTCAATTCACGGTTCCCTGAAAATCCTGGCGACGGGAAAACTCGGTAAGCTCTCTGCCACAGGACAGCGAATGCTGGAAATTGCCGACGAACAAACTGATCGCCTGGTGCGCTTAGTCAATAATGTCTTAGACCTACAGCGCATTGAGTCAGGTAAGGTGAATATGGACAAAAAAGCCTGCAATGCAGCTGACTTGATCAAAAAAGCAGTCCAGGCTATGCAAACAATGGCTACTGAACATGGGGTTAAGTTGGCAACCAAGTCCACCTCTTTCTCTGTTTGGGCTGACCCCGACTATATTGTCCAAACCTTGACTAATTTACTAAGCAACGCAATTAAGTTTTCACCTGCCAATAGCACAGTTTGGCTCTCTGCAATCACAGATAACGAGGTTAATAGAACCAAAAAGCAGAAACAGCTGGGATGCTCCACAACTGCCTATGTCACATTTCAAGTCAAAGATCAGGGACAAGGCATCCCCAATAGCCAGCTCGAAAGTATCTTCGAGCGCTTCGAGCAAGTGGACTCATCTGATTCCCGTAAGAAAGGTGGAACAGGTCTGGGGCTAACGATTTGCCGCAAAATTATCCAGCAACACGGCGGCAAAATTTGGGCAGAGAGTTCCCTAGGTAAAGGCAGTACTTTTTATTTTACCCTACCCGCTTTAAAACAGCAAGAAGAAGATAACCATGAGTACTAAATGCATCTTGCTAATTGACGATGAAGAAACTATCCAGGAAGTGGTGCAAGTCGGTCTGGAACTTGAAACAGATTGGGAGGTACTAACCGCTTCTTCAGGCTTGGAAGGTATTGCTATGGCTAAAACTAAACTGCCAGACGCAATCTTACTTGATGTAATGATGCCAGATATGGATGGAATCGCAACCTTTGCGAAGTTAAAAGCCAATTCCAAAACGCAGTCAATTCCCGTTATTTTTTTGACGGCAAAGACTCAGATAGCAGAGCAACACCCGTTTAAAAAAATCGGGATTTCTGGTGTTATTATCAAACCCTTTAATTCTATAACTTTGGCTATTCAAATAGCAGAAATGTTGGAATGGAAGTTGTGATTCATTATTGTTGATCGTTTGTAGTTGTACACATGAGACTATTACTAGTGGAGGATGATGAGTCTTTAATTGATTTACTCAAAAACAGCCTTCCCAAGCAAAATTATGTGATTGATGCTGTAACTGACGGTGAACAGGGATGGGCCTATGGGTCAACTTATACCTACGACCTGATTGTACTGGACTTGTTGCTGCCAAAGGTTGACGGAATTAGTCTTTGTCAGCGTTTCCGCGCCAGTGGTTATCACATGCCTATCCTTTTACTAACATCATGCCATGCTAGTGTAGACAAGATTAGGGGGCTAGATGCTGGTGCCGATGACTATCTAACTAAGCCTTTTGATCTTGAGGAACTAGCAGCTCGCATGCGAGCTCTATTGCGTCGAGTAAACTCAAACTCTCTGCCTGTACTGAGTTGGGGTAGCTTGCAACTAGACCCGCGCAGCTGTAAAGTAACCTACGACACTCAGTTGCTCTCATTAACCCCCAAGGAATATGGGCTACTAGAGTTATTCCTGCGCCACAGCCATCATGTTTTTAGTACTGACGAAATTATAGACAATTTGTGGTCCTCGAAAGAATTTCCAGCGGAAGCAACAGTTAGATCTCATCTAAGAAAGCTACGCCGGAAATTAAGAATTGCTGGTGCTCCGGAAGATCTGATTGAAACAGTACATGGACTGGGCTATAGACTAAAGTTGCAGCCAGACAATGCTGATTCTAAATCTACTACGGTAATCCAAGAAGAAATTACTGCCAATAACCACTCAAAACACCTCAAAGCGATCGCTGCAGCTTGGGAAAAGTACCGGGAAAAGAGCCGTAATCAATTGGCTATCTTAGAGCAAGTCCCTAGAGTTTTCTCAGAAGGGTCTCTGAGTTTTTCCCATCAAGAACAAGGGAGGTTGGCAGCTCATAGTTTAGCTGGAAACTTGGGTATTTTTGGTTTCTCAGAAGGGTCGCGCTTAGCCCGGGAACTTGAAGGGATCTTGCAAGGGGATACTGATTTGGGTGCTGAACAAATCTTCCACTTTCAAGTACTTTTAACCGCTCTGCGCGATGAACTAACCTAGGAAAATAAACTAGGCAAGTGCCTCATCAGCTCTCGGAGCACTCTCCTTTGTTGTTGATTATTAATGAGGATTCTCATCCCTATTGGTGCCGACTGCCAGTTTTGTTTCTAAGTGCCCATACAGACACGACAACCCAGAATCAAGTATTTGCTATTGGTGCTGATGATTTTGTCAGCAAACCAGTTGTGGCAACAGAATTGGCTAATCGCATTCTTAACCGCCTTGAAAGAGTGCGACTTCAGGCAGGAACTTATCCTTAGTTAGCGGCTGACTATGCAAGGCCCGAATGCCCTGACATGGTACCACCAAAACTGACACTGCACCCATCCTTTCCAAGGGGCTGTAGCTGTAACCGTGAAGTACCCCAACCTGCTTGACCTTTGGTCACGCGGGGCGCGAACGCTCTCGGTTGGGGCTTCCAATTCTCAACTCAAATCAGGGACGGTCTTATTCGTCTTATCGGCGAAGCCGACGCTACGCGAACGGGTTTCCCGCGCGCGTCCCCGACGCCTCAACCAGAGGCGCGACCCAAG
>NZ_CEYLVT010000206.1:0-13294 GCF_982860115.1 Moorena sp. | reverse complement strand
CACCAGGCATGGTCGATGAGATGTTCAGCAGCTACTGCAATTATCTCCAACAACTTGCCACTGGTGAGCAAACATGGCGAGAAACCCATCCTCAGCTGTTACCACCACCACAGCTAGAGCTTCGACAGAAACTAAATCAGAAACTAAATCAGAAACTAAATCAGACCGAAACCGTGATTGGTGAGCAAACCTTAGATGGTTTGTTTGTGCAGCAGGTGAACAAACAAGGAGCATCCCCGGCGGTAATCACCACAGAATTAACCCTAACTTATGAGCAACTGTATCAACATGCCCTCAAGCTAGGACATCAGTTGCGGCAATTAGGAGCCACCACTAACCACCCCATTGCTGTAGTGATGGAAAAGGGATGGCAACAAGTGGTGGCGGTGTTGGGGATTTTAATGTCGGGTGCCCCCTATGTGCCCATTGACCCGGAACTGCCGCAACAGCGCCAATGGTCGTTGCTGGCACAAGCTCACGTTGATTTGGTCGTTACCCAAGAGTCACTGTCGCGAAATTTGTCTTGGCCAGAAGGGATTGAATGCTTGTGTGTTGAGGACAACCCTGACATAGCAGTTCAGACTCCCTTAGAACCATTACACCAGCCTAGTGATTTGGCCTATGTGATCTATACCTCTGGTTCGACTGGGGTACCCAAAGGAGTGATGATTGACCATCTTGGGGCGGTCAATACCATCATCGACATCAATCAACGCTTTGGTGTGACCGCTAATGACCGTATATTGGCAGTCTCAGCTTTAAATTTTGACCTGTCAGTGTATGACATTTTTGGCATATTAGCAGCGGGAGGCACGATTGTAATGCCTACTTATGCTGGTGCCAAAGACCCAACACATTGGCTGTCATTAATCTTCGCACACCATGTCACCGTTTGGAACTCAGTGCCAGCCCTGATGCAGATGTTAGTAGAATATACTTCGGTACAACCAACACTGCTGAATCCGACCCTGAGATTGGTACTGCTATCGGGTGATTGGTTGCCGTTGAACTTACCACAGCAGATAAAAGCTCTGTGGCCAGATGTGGAAGTGATTAGTCTGGGGGGAGCGACAGAAGCCTCGATTTGGTCGATTTATTATCCGATAGAAGAAGTGTTGCCCAACTGGCGCAGTATTCCTTACGGCAAACCCCTGGGCAATCAAACGTTTCATGTCCTCAATCAGTGGATGACACCTAGCCCAGTATGGGTGCCAGGACAACTTTACATTGGTGGCATGGGTCTAGCTAAGGGATATTGGCAAGATGAACACAAAACGCTCAATAGCTTTATTACCCATCCTCTGACTCAGGAACGGTTATACAAAACTGGTGATTTGGGGCGCTATCTACCGGATGGCAACATTGAGTTCCTCGGTCGGGAAGACTTCCAGGTGAAAATCAATGGCTACCGAATTGAGTTGGGAGAAATTGAGGCAGCGCTGATGCAGCATTCTCTAGTCAACAAGGCTGTAGTGAAGGCGGTGGAAGACTCAACCGACAAAAAGCAGCTTGTGGCTTATATTGTCTCTTCAGCGACTTTGTCCAAGTTGCCAGAAGCTTATCAACCATTGGAAAAAGAGGGGATGATAGTTGACCCGATTAAGCGGATTGAATTTAAGCTCAAGCAACCGGGTTTACGAGAACTAGCATCGACTGATGCCAGTGTGGAGTTGCCTTTACCGATTGATGATCAAGCTCTGACTACTGCTTATCTAGAACGCCAAAGTTATCGCCAATTTGATCAGCAACCTCTTGATTTGCAGGAGTTTAGTCAGTTTCTTAGTTGCTTGAGGCAATTAAACTTGGCGGATATGCCCTTGCCCAAATATCGTTATCCTTCGGCAGGTAATCTTTATCCAGTGCAGACATACTTGCTGATTAAACCTGAGCGCGTGCGTGGAGTTGAAGCTGGGATTTACTATTATTGTCCACGTCAACATCGCTTAGTTCTACTCAGTCGAGTTAGGGATATTGAAGCAGATATTTACGGGGCTAATCAGCCGATTTTTGAGCAGGGGGCTTTTTCCTTGTTTTTAATTGGCAAATTTGATGCTATCACTCCAATGTATGGTGAGATGGCTGAGAAGTTTTCCTTACTCGAAGCTGGTCATATCGGTCAGTTGTTGATGAGTACGGCACCTGATTTTGGGCTGGGTTTGTGTCCCATTGGCAATTTGGATTTTAGCCAGTTGAGGAATGGGTTTGAGTTGGACTCTAATCAGAGTCTGCTTTATAGTTTTGTGGGTGGAAAGATTGACCCGACTCAGAAGAAACAGTGGTTGACATTGCCATCCTCAACTTCAAGTCATGGTGATCTGGTTTCCCAGTTGCGCCAGCATTTACAATTACGGTTACCTGAGTATATGCTCCCCAGGGAATTTGTATTGCTTGATACTTTACCTTTGTCGGCTAATGGTAAAGTTGACCGTCAGGCTCTCCCTATCCCTGATACCCTCAATTCTCCACAGGTTGGAAACTTTATTGCTCCTCGTACTCCTGTTGAACAAGATTTAGCTCGTATATGGGAAAACCTTTTGGAAGTAGATCGAGTTGGTATTGATGACAACTTCTTTGATATTGGTGGAGATTCTCTATTAGCGACTCGATTCATATCTAGAATTAAACAAAGATTCCAGATAGATTTAAGCCTAAGTGATTTTTTTGAAAACCCTACGGTTAATAGTGTAGCAGATTACATTGAGACGATTGCTTGGGTGGGGCAAGAGATACAAGATTCACAAACAAGCATGGAAGAGATAGAAGTATGAAAAATCAAAGCACATTTGAGTTCCTCTCTAAACTCCGTAAACTCAATATTCAAGTTTCCTATGACGGCAGTAAATTACGTTGTAAAGCTCCTAAAGGAGTGTTAGAGCCAGAATTACAACAGCAGCTAGCTGAACGCAAAGCAGAAATTATCTCGTTTTTGCAGCGAGTTAAACAGGATGCAGACACCACTGTCCCGGAAATTAAAGTTATTCCACGAGACAGAGGCTTACCTTTGTCTTTTGCTCAAGAAAGATTGTGGTTTCTCGACCAACTTGAAGGTTCAAAAGCGCCTTACATTGAGCCGGGGGTTATGCGAATCACTGGGGATCTTAATATAGTAGCCCTCCAGCAAGCTCTTGACGAAATTATTCGACGCCATGAGGTATTTCGCACTCACTTTCACTTTACTAATAGTACCTTAGTGCAAGTAATTGACCCAAAAGTTCCTTTTGAAATAGTTGTCTTGGACTGGCAACACCTGAAAGCAGAGGAACAGGAAACTCAAGTCAAACAGTTCGCTCACAAAGAAGCCCAGAAACCCTTTGACTTGTCACAAGCTCCGCTATTACGAGCGACTCTGTTGCAAATACAGCCTTTTGAGTACATACTTTTATTGACTATGCACCACATCGTTGGTGATCGTTGGTCGGTAGAAGTATTTAGCCAAGAATTATCTACCCTCTATCAAGCCTATAGCCACCGAAAGCCAAGTCCCTTACCTGAGTTATCCGTCCAGTACGCTGATTTTGCCCTTTGGCAGCGGCAGTGGCTAACTGGGGAAAGACAACACAAGCAACTGAAATACTGGCAACAGCAATTAGCTGGAGCACCCTATTTGTTGACATTGCCAAGCGATCGCCCTCGACCACCAGTGCAGACTTATCGAGGAAACACTCAGACTTTTCCACTTGACAAACAGTTGACGCAACAATTAGAAAAGCTCAGTGACGATAATGGCAGTACGCTATTTATGACTCTGCTGGCAGCCTTTGCCGTGCTGCTATTTCGCTATAGTGGTCAGGATGATATTTTGATTGGTTCTGCGATCGCCAACCGCAATCGCCCAGAAATCGAGTCTCTGATTGGTTTTTTTGCCAATACTTTGGTGTTGAGAACCCGCTTACAGGACAACCCTAGTTTTGCCCAACTGCTTCGACAAGTGCGAGAAGTGACCCTGGAGGCTTATCAGCATCAGGATGTGCCCTTTGAGCAAGTGGTAGAAGCCCTACAACCGGAGCGAACTCTTAGTTACTCACCCCTGTTCCAGGTGATGTTTGTCCTACAAAATATACCGATGTGCCCCCTGGAATTACCTGGTGTGAGCCTGACACCTTTGAGACTAGAGACACAAACCGCAAAGTTTGATTTGCTCTTATCAATGGAGCAGACAGAAACGGGGCTAGTGGGGTCATGGGAGTATAGTACCGACCTGTTTGAAGCCGAAACCATTGCTCAGATGGCAGGTCATTTTCAGACTTTGCTAGTAGCGATCGCATCCAATCCCCACCAGAGGATACAGCAATTACCCCTATTGAAGCCCGCCGAACGGCAGCAGTTACTGTCCCTAGAAAATAATTCCTTCACAGAAATCGGGATCAATAAATGTATTCATCACTTGTTTGAGGAGCAGGTGGCGCGTACCCCCAATGCTATGGCAGTGATGCTTGGGGAGCAACAACTTACTTATCGACAGTTGAATGAGCGAGCTAATCAGTTAGCTAATTATTTACAGGGTTTGGAACTAGGACTAGATGTGCCAGTGGGTCTGTTGGTAGAACCCTCAATAGAAATGGTAGTAGGAGTGTTGGGAATCCTTAAGGCAGGCGCAGCTTATGTCCCAATTGAGCCGAGAGAACCAGTTAATAAAATAGCTGATATTTTGCAGGCTACAAATAGTCCTGTACTCTTGACTCAACAAAACTATCTATCTCGTTGCTCAGAAGATAATCTCTCGATTATCGCCCTAGACTCAGCGTGGGATGTAATTACTCAGCAGAACATACAAAATCCAAACAATACCATCACTCCAGAAAATCTGGCTTATGTACTCTACTCAGGTAGTCAAAGTATCTTAGTAGAACATCAAGCAGTTATTCGCCGTATTAATTGGCTGCAACTAATGGTTTCTCTATCTCCAGGAGAGACTGTATTGCAACACGCTTCCTTAGTCGAGGAAAGTGCTGTACGAGAGATAGTTTGGCCGTTGATTGTTGGAGGGTGTGTAGTAATATTACCACCCCAAGACCTTGACAATCCCAGAGCTTGGCAACAGCTTATTGCTCAACAAAAGATTAGCATCGTTAACTTTTTGCCTTCACAATTATCAACTTTCCTGGCCTGCTTAAACCAGAAAACTGCCAGTCAACAATCTCATTTACGTTGGTTGTTATGCTCAGGAGAGCCACTATACCAGTTGGACGTAGAAGTCTGCCATCAACGTTTAAGTGGCTCTTTGCTATATCTATATAATCTACCAGAAATAGCTGCCGAGGTGAGTTCCTGGCTTTGTCAATCAGGTCAGAGCACAGAAGTCGTACCGGCAGGGTTCCCTACTTATTGTTCAGTCTACGTCTTAGATCTCAATGGAGAACCAGTCCCGCCAATTGTTAAGGGAGAGATTTATGTAGGTGGTTTCCATTTACCTAAAAACCACCACTTCCATGAGGAAAAACAAATACCAGTTGGCTTCATCAAACATCCTCAGCTTGGTTGGTTATTCAAGACTGGGGAGTGGGGTCGTCGTCGAGTTGACGGTTCTTTAGAGTTACTGGGCTTCTTAGCAAGAAGAGCATGGGTCAAAGGGTATCGCTTAGAACTCCAGGGAATAGAACGAGTGTTATTAACAACTGCTGGAGTGAAAGATTGCCATGTAATGATACGGCAAAGAGAGTTAGTGGCTTATGTGGTTCCTTCCGAGTCTTTCTCCCCTGCATTGCTTCATTCCCATTTACTATCTCAGTTGCCTAGCTACAGTCTACCCTATGCTTATGTGCCAGTATCTTGCTTGCCATTAACTGCCAAGGGAGAAGTAGATGAACAAGCTCTAGCTAGTTTGGAAGTAATTGATTCTGAATTAGTGGAAAATTGGGAAGCAAAGTTGCGCTCACTGCCGGAAATCGAGCAGGTCGCTGTGGTAGTTCAGGAGAATCAAGATTTCTCATCTCCACGATTACACCTATCAGATTTGCTGCCCTCTAGTAGTTTGACTGGAACTTTTTCCCTACCCGTTAAAAGCATATCTGGAATAACAATTATTCCACCACCGGCGAATCTTGAATCCACAGTGCCTGCTCTTAGTGATGGTGGTCAATTGACCATACCAGAAGCAACACCTAAAACGTTAATAGAGGCATTGCTTGAAACGTCAACTCGACATCCTAAAAAAGGGATAATTTATATCCTCTCTAATGGAGAAGAAGTTTACCAAACTTACGGCAGCTTACTACAAGAAGCTAAATGCATTTTAAATGGCTTACACTATCAAGGCTTAGAAGCTGGAGATAGAATCATACTGCAAATAGAATCCTTGCGGGATTACTTTCCAGCATTATGGGGGTGCATTCTCGGTGGTATTCAACCTGTTACCGTAGCAGTAGCAGGTACTTATCAAGAGAAAAATGCTGTGGTGAAAAAATTGTATGATACCTGGAAATTACTAGAGTACCCACCTATATTAGCAAACGAATCTTTGATCGAGCCATTGCAAAATCTGAGAAACTTGTTCCCCATTTCAGGATGGCAAGTTATATTGCTAGAGCAGATGAGAGAGTATTCGCCTACTTCCAGACTCCATCACAGCCAGCCTGAAGATGTGGCATTCATACAATTAACGTCAGGCAGCACAGGTATTCCCAAATTAATTCAAGAAACACATAAAGGAATTATTACTCATATCCATAGTGTTCAGCAATTCAATGGATATAGTTCAGGAAATGTTTGTCTTAACTGGCTGCCTGTAGACCACGTTGTTCCATTGCTGACTTGTCATTTAAAAGATACTTATTTAGGTTGCCAGCAAATAGAGGTAGCCACTAATGTGGTCTTAGCAAACCCCACCACATGGTTAGATTTAATTGATAACTATCAAGTTTCCCACACTTGGTCACCTAATTTTGGATTTAAATTAGTTGTTGATGCCCTCAAAAAAAATATTCACAAAACTTGGGATCTTTCTTCCATACAATTTCTAATGAATGCAGGAGAACAGGTAACTCCCAAAGTAGTGCAAGAATTTATCAAGCTGGTGGCTCAGTTTGGAGTGCATGCTCAAGCTATGCAACCTGCCTATGGTATGGCAGAGCTATGTACATGTATTACTTATCAAAATCAGTTTAATGATAAAACAGGTATCCATCGTATTAAAAAATCGTCTCTTGACAGTCAACTGGTAACAGCAGAAGCGACTGACACGGATGTGATTGAATTTACTGACCTGGGGCTACCATTGCCAGGAGTTGCAATGCGAATTGTAGACACCAATAACCAACTTTTCCCAGAAGGGATGATTGGTCAGTTGCAAATAAAAGGTGAGATAGTTACTCCAGGTTATCTGAATAATCAAGTGGCTAACTCAGAAGCCTTCGTAAGAGATGGTTGGTTTAATACAGGAGATATAGGCTTTATCCAAGATGGTCGGCTAGTTTTGACTGGTCGTAAGAAGGAACTCATTATTATTAACGGTATTAATTACTATTGCTATGAAATCGAGGAAATTGTTAATGATATTGAGGGAGTAGAACCAACCTATGCTGGCGCTTTTGGTATAAATAATCCCGAGACAGGCACTGAAGGACTGGTAGTCTTCTTTACTCCCCAAGATTTTAAACTAGAAAGCTACATCAGTCTGATCAAAACTATCCGAAGAGAACTATCATTTCAACTGGGGATTGAACCGATTTATGTCATTCCCATATCTCGGCAAGACTTTCCTAAAACAACCAGTGGTAAAATCCAGCGAATGCAACTGAAAAAAATGCTGGAGTCTGGGTCTTGTCAAGATGTCATCAAAACAATTGATAGCGAGTTAGAAAGTGCTAACACAATTCCTAATTGGTTTTACGAAAAAAAATGGTGCAAGCAGCAAGCTAAAACTAATTATTCCCTGACTGACAAGGGTGTCACTTTAGTATTACTGGACTCATTAGGGTTAGGGAAATCAGTTTGTCAGCAATTAGAATCTGAGCATCGTATCTGTATTAAAGTAGAAGCAGGGAATAGTTTTAGGGAAATCAGTCCTAAGCACTATGTGCTAAATCTTGGAGATACACTGCACTATCAACAGTTGTTAAAGGTCTTAGCAAGTCAGGAAATTGTCGTTGAAACTATTCTCCACTTATGTAACTATGAGGAGTACAAAGGGGAAATTGCAGATCAAGAGGTTCTTGACTCAGCTCAACAACAAGGACTATATAGCTTACTCTTTTTAGTGCAAGCCATAGAGCAACAACAGGGTACAACCCATCCTGTTCAGTTACTATTTGTTGCTAGCCATAGCCAAACTCTTGAACCAACTGACCTGATCGCTTATGAGAAAGCTACAGTGTTGGGCTTACTTAAAACTATTCCCCAGGAACTACCTTGGATTAGCTGTCGCCACATTGATTTACCTATAGCTGACAATGAGTCTAATGGGGCTTTATTGCTACAAGAATTGTGTGTTATTTCTCAAGAGTGGGAAGTAGCTTACCGAGATAACAATCGCTTTGTTACTCGTTTAGAAAAGGTTAATTTTGACCATGAACCAAAACAAGAACTACCTTTTAAACAAGGTCAAATTTATTTAATTACTGGTGGATTAGGAGGCATCGGGTTTGAGATTGCTAAGTACCTGTTGACAAATTACCAGGCTCGGCTGCTATTGGTGGGTCGGACTCCATTACCTAAAGAAGATACTTGGGAGACGCCATTGGGATGTGAAGATAAAGTCTTGAGGAAAATCCAATCTTACCAGGAATTGCAGCAGTTACCAGGCTCGGTCATTTATGAAACTGTAGATATCTGCGATGTAGCACAGTTACAATCGGTAGTGACAAAGACTGTTTCCCAATGGGGTGGTCAACTTGATGGAATCATCCATCTAGCGGGCACTTTCCTGGAAAGATTATTGATTTCGGAAACGGCAGACAGTATTGCTACAGTACTCCGTCCCAAAGTAATGGGTACTTTAGCATTACATCAACTGCTGAAAGATAATAGTAACGCTTTATTTCTAAACTTTTCTTCAGTCAATAGTTTCTTTGGTGGTATATCTGTTGGTGCTTACGCTGCTGCTAATAGTTTTATCGAAGCGTTTTGTGAATACCAAAGAAACCACAGTATCTTACAAAGCTATTGCTTAGCATGGAGTATGTGGAATGAGACTGGCATGAGCAAAGGCTATCAAATGCAGGAATTCACTCGTGCCAAAGGTTACTTTACTATTACTCCTGCACAGGGGATAAACTCCTTATTAGTGGCACTCTCTCATAGTAAGAGGAGTTTGCTGATAGGTCTAGACGGCAATAAGCCAAATGTTAGATACTTTACATCAAATTTCCAAGGTTTGCAGCATTTAACTGCCTATGTGACTCATAAGGCTCAAGCATTGCCTGTCAACCAATCCCATAGTTTACAGGTACGCGATCGCTTTGGTACGCTAAGTCACTGCCACTGGTATAAATTGGCGGAAATTCCTTTAACTGAGACTGGAGACGTTGATCGAGAGCAACTGGTCAGCATTGATGTAAATCACAGTACTGGTGAACAGACAAAACCACGTAATGAACTGGATAGTCAGTTACTGGAAATTTTTCAGGAACTGCTGAGTGTTTCAAAATTAAGTATAGATGACAACTTTTTTGCACTTGGTGGCAATTCCTTGCGGGCTACCCAATTAGTTTCCCGCTTGCAGCAAATCTTTAATTTTGAAGTACCTGTAAGGACATTGTTTGAGAGTCCGACAGTTGCAAAATTAAGTGACACCCTGGAAACGCTCCAAGAAAGTAGCAGTTTGTATTTAAAACAAAAGCTACAAGTATTACCTACTGTTAATTTAACTAAAAGAGAAAGAATAGAGCTATGAAATTACAAGAGTTTTTATCGGATTTAACCACTAAAGATATAAAGCTATGGCTGGATAGTGGACGATTATTATGTGACGCTCCCGAAGGAGTTTTAACATCAACTCTGCGTGCTCAATTGGCTGAGTTTAAGCAAGACATTATCAATTTTTTGCAAAAACCCAATTCAGATTGTGATTTTTATCTTCAGCCAATTGTCCCAGTTCCAAGAGATGACCAACCGTTACCCTCATCCTTTGCTCAAGAACGACTGTGGTTCTTCGACCAACTGGAAGAAAAAAGTGCTACATACAATGTTCCTCAAGCAGTCAGAATGACTGGGGATCTGAATGTCTCAGCTCTAAAGCAAGCGATCGCTAAAATTATTGACCGTCATGAAGTACTACGCACTCACTTTCCATCAGTTGATGGTAAACCGATACAGGTAATTGACCCTGAAGCTACTTTACAAATTGTGGAGATGAATTGGCAGCACTTGCCACAAATAGACCAAGAGCTGCAAGTACAAAATTACATTCAACAAGAAGTTCATACTCCCTTTGACCTGTCTCAAGGACCTCTAGTGCGGGTCACTTTATTACAACTGGCACCTCAAGAGTCAATACTGCTAATCACCATGCACCATATCATCTCTGATGGTTGGTCAATTGCAGTATTCGTCCAAGAACTATTTGCCCTCTATCAAGCCTATAGCCAGGGCAAGCCAAATCCCTTACCTGAGTTATCGATCCAGTACGCCGATTATGCCCTTTGGCAGCGGCAGTGGCTAACTGGAAAAAGACAAGACAAGCAACTGCAATACTGGCAACAGCAGTTAGCTGGAGCGCCCTGTTTGTTGACATTGCCAAACGATCACCCTCGACCACCAGTGCAGACTCATCGAGGACACACTCAGACCTTTGCACTCGACAAACAGTTGACGCAACAATTAGAAAAGCTCAGTGACGATCATGGCAGTACCCTATTTATGACCCTGCTGGCCGCCTTTGCTGTGCTACTGTTTCGCTATAGTGGTCAGGACGATATTCTGATTGGTTCTCCCATCGCCAATCGCAATCGCCCAGAAATTGAGTCTCTGATTGGTTTTTTTGTCAATACTTTGGTGTTGAGAACCCGCTTACAGGGCAACCCTAGTTTTGCCCAACTGCTTCGACAAGTGCGAGAAGTGACCCTGGAGGCTTATCAGCATCAGGATGTGCCCTTTGAGCAAGTGGTAGAAGCCCTACAACCGGAGCGAACTCTTAGTTACTCACCCCTGTTCCAGGTGATGTTTGTCCTACAGAATATACCGATGTGCCCCCTGGAATTACCTGGTGTGAGCCTGACACCTTTGAGGTTACAGACACAAACAGCAAAGTTTGATTTGCTCTTATCAATGGAGCAGACAGAAACGGGGCTAGTGGGATTATGGGAGTATAGTACCGACCTGTTTGAAGCTGAAACCATTGCTCAGATGGCAGGTCATTTTCAAACTTTGCTAGTAGCGATCGCATCCAATCCTCAACAAACAATTGGACAACTACCTTTATTAAAGGATAAAGAACTGCATCAAATACTATGGGAGTGGAATAATACAACTACAGAGTATCCGCAACATAAATGTATTCATCAGCTGTTTGAAGAACAGGTAGAGAAAAACCCTGAAGCCATAGCGATAGTATTTAAACAACAGCAGCTAACTTATCAAGAATTAAACCAAAAGGCTAACCAGTTAGCACGATACTTACAAGCATTGGGAATAAAACCAGAAGTGCTGGTAGGAATATGCGTGGAACGCTCATTGGAAATGATGGTTGGGCTATTAGGCATTCTTAAGGCAGGTGGAGCATATTTACCGCTAGATCCTACTTATCCAAAAGATCGCTTAGCTTATATTTTATCGGATAGTCAAGTACCAGTCTTGTTGACTCAACAGCATTTAGTTGGGTCTCTTCCTGAACATCAAGCGTCTATAATTTATTTGGATTCTGATTGGACATCAATTGCCCAGGAAAGTGAAAATAATTTAGCCTGTGAGGTCACAGCGGAAAACCTAGCCTATATAATTTATACTTCAGGATCTACTGGTCAACCAAAGGGGGTGTCAGTTGCTCATAAAAATCTCCTCAATTTAGTCTTTTGGCATCAACGTGTCTTTGAAGTTAATCCATCAGATCGAGCAACTCAGTTAGCCAAAATAGCATTTGATGCTTCAGTTTGGGAAATATGGCCTTATCTTGCAGCAGGAGCAAGTCTTTTCCTAGTTGAGACTGAACTTCTGAGTTCGCCGATGCAACTACAGGAATGGTTTGTGTCAAAAGAGGTAACAATTACATTTCTGCCTACACCCCTAGCCAACGAATTGTTTGCTTTAGAATGGCCAAAAAATCTAGCTTTAAGGATTGTCCTAGTTGGTGGAGATCGGCTACATCAATTACCCACAGCTTCACTTCCCTTCAAAGTGATTAACAACTATGGTCCTACCGAGAACACTGTTGTTACCTCTTCTGGTCTAATTATTGGCTTTGGGCAAGACAAAACCTCTCCTCATATCGGTCGTCCAATTGACAATACACACGTTTATATTTTAGACCGCTATTTACAACCATTACCTATTGGAGTATCAGGGGAATTACACATCGGTGGTGCTGGTTTGGCACGAGGCTATCTCAACCGTGCAGAGTTAACTAAAGAAAAGTTTATTCCTAACCCTTTTAGCAATGAAGCAGGGACAAGATTATATAAAACAGGAGACTTAGCTAGGTATTTGCCAGACGGTAACATAGAATTTATGGGTCGTCTTGACCATCAGGTTAAAATTCGAGGCTTTCGTATTGAACTCGGTGAAATTGAAGCAGTACTCAACACCTATCCCTCAATCCAACAAGCTGTTGTTATTGCAACAGAAGAAATCAATAGTCAAAAATGCTTAGTTGCCTATCTAATTAGTACAGATGAATCACTAACTACCAATAAACTCAGGGAATTCCTTAGGCAGAAACTACCCGAGTATATGATACCTTCTACCTTTGTAGTGTTAGAGAAACTACCGTTAACCCCCAACGGAAAAATAGACCGTAGAGCACTGCCATTGGTAGAATATCAATTAACTTTAAGGGCTCAAAAAGAGTATATTCGACCTCGGACTGGGATGGAGCAGACTATTGCTGATATATTTGCAGCAGTACTAAAAGTGCCAGCAGTGGGCATCCATGACAATTTTTTTGAATTAGGAGGACACTCACTGATCGCCACTCAAGTAATTGACCAGCTAAAACAAGTTTTTGAGGTACAACTACCACTTAAGACACTCTTTGAATACCCAACAGTTGCTCAACTCCACCAAGTCTTAGCACAATTAACTCCAGTAGAATCATTACAGCAAACATCAGACTTAACCCTGCCCACCCTCACCCCGGCACCAGAGGAGCGTTACCAACCCTTCCCCCTCACAGAAATCCAACAAGCCTACTGGCTTGGTCGTAATC
>NZ_CEYLVT010000205.1:0-13374 GCF_982860115.1 Moorena sp. | reverse complement strand
ATGGGGGGAACCCCCAAGACCGCGCTGCCTCCCCAAGACCGCGCTGCATCGCTTTGCATCAATTCTGGTCTACTGTTCTGGTGATCCGCTGTTCGATGACAACTGCCGCGAAGTCTAGTCAATGTGGACTAGTTAAAGAATAGTAGACTTCGTTTGGTGGTAATAGTTTTGTGGAATAGGCATCTTGCCGGAATAGCCATCTTGGTAGAATAGCCATCTAACGTGGAACCGGCATCTTGCCCGTTGCTCCTGTTACAATGCTATTCGACTCCCGATTCCCGATTCCCGATTCCCGATTCCCCACTCCCGACTCCCGATTCCCGACTCCCGATTCCCCACTCCCGACTCCCGACTCCCGACTCCCGATTCCCCATGACTACACAAAAACAATGGCGTTCAGAAATTACTGCACTTCCCTCTTGGTTGCGACGTCCTATTGGTAATGCTAGTGACATCTCAACGGTGCAGCGGATTATTAAACAACGGCAGATTCACACGATTTGTGAAGAGGGACGTTGCCCGAACCGAGGTGAGTGCTATTCTCAGAAAACTGCTACATTTTTGTTGATGGGACCGACGTGTACACGGTCTTGTGCATTTTGTCAAGTGGATAAAGGTCATGCTCCCATGGCCCTAGACCCAGAGGAGCCCCAGAAAGTAGCGGAATCGGTACAGTTGTTGGGGTTGCGGTATGTGGTGCTGACCTCTGTGGCTCGGGATGATTTGCCAGACCAGGGTGCCGGTTGGTTTGTGGCTACCATGGATGCGATCCGCCAACTCAATCCAGGTACTGAGATAGAAGTGCTAACAGCAGATTTCTGGGGGGGTAAAGGTGAGCAGGATCAAACTTCAGCAGAGTTGCAACAGCAACGGATAGCCACGGTGGTGGAGGCCAAGCCAGCCTGTTACAACCACAATATTGAAACGGTGCAGCGCTTACAGGGCAAAGTGCGCCGGGGAGCACAATATCAGCGATCGCTTGATGTGCTCAGCATTGTCAAACAACTCAATCCCGCCATTCCCACTAAGTCCGGATTAATGTTGGGCCATGGGGAAACCAAAGCAGAAATAATTGAGGCGATGGCGGATTTAGGTAAAATTGGATGCGATCGCATCACCCTCGGTCAATATATGCGTCCCTCTCTCCAACATCTGCCCGTACAAAAATACTGGACACCGGAAGAGTTTGATGAGCTAGGTGCGATCGCACGGGATATGGGATTTGCCCATGTGCGTTCCGGTCCTTTGGTTCGTAGTTCTTATCATGCTGGGGAAACATGAAGCTTGAAGGTTTAACTCTTAAGTTCTAGGGAATCGGGAATCGGGAATCGGGAATCGGGAATCGGGAATCGGAACCCACCCCTAACCCCTCCCAGGAGGGGAACGGGAGTCGGGAATCGGGAATCGGGAATCGGGAATAGAGAAAAAATCCTGTGTACCTAATAGTTATGAAAAACGGTGTATCCTAATCATTACTATTGATAAAAATCTCCCTATCTCCCTATCTCCCTATCTCCCTATCTCCCTATCTCCCCACACTCCCTATCTCCCCATCTCCCGACTCCCGATTCCCGACTCCCGATTCCCGACTCCCCACTCCTACCCTTTCACCTTCAGAGCATAATCCCGGAATCGTTCTAAATCTTCCTGGATAGTAGACTCAACTAAGTTACCTAAAAATAAGTTATCCATTAACTGACCAAGAATGCCGGGAATGCCGTAAGCGATAGTGAGCTTAACTATACTGCTATCCTTACGGTCGTAGAAGCGGACTGCACCTCGATTGGGCAAACCATCTACTGATTCCCACTGAATAATCTGATGTGGAACTAATTTCAGAATTCGAGAGAGCCAGCTAAACTCAAAACCTGTACTAGCAAGTTTCCACCGGGATAAGTCAGGATCCTCTTCTAGGACTTCTACTGAATCAATCCACTTCATCCAGCGCGGCATTTGCTCTAAATCTGACCAAAGGTCCCACGCTAATTCAATGGGAACTTCTACTTCAACTTGTACACTATGTTCCAGCCAATCAGACATAGGGTTTTAGATTCCTCAAGTTTTAGTGATTATATCGGGAGTCGGGAATCGGGAGTCGGGAGTCGGGAGTCGGGAGTTGGGAGTCGGGAGTGTGGGGAGATGGGGAAATGGTGAAATGGGGAGATGGGGGAGATTTTTATTAAGAGTAGACCTCTGGCAAAAGTGGTTTTCTGATACTGTTTTCGTCGTGAATTATTGTCCACTATTCCCGATTCCCGATTCCCGATTCCCGATTCCCCTCCTGGGAGGGGTTAGGGGTGGGTTCCGATTCCCGATTCCCGATTCCCTTCTTCAACTAACCAAAGACTCAATCGCCTTAGCAGCACGACGCCCGGATAGGGTAGCTCCTTCCATACTATCGATATAGTCTTGTTGGGTATAGCTACCGGCTAGGAAGAAATTAGGAATTGGTGTCTTTTGGTTAGGGCGATAGGGGTCCATGCCAGGGGCTTCTCGGTATAGAGACTGAGCGAGTTTTACGACACTAGACCAGGTCATGTTCAAGTCTCGTGAGGAGGGAAACAAGTTATGGACTTGGTGAAGCACATGTTTTGCGATCGCATCATTACTTTGTCGGATAAATGGGTCTCCTGGAGTTAGTACCAACTGCATCAGTGACCCTTCACCGGCTTTGTAATAGTCACCAGGACTAGTGAGAGCTAAATCAGCAAAGCAGGAAAAGTCAGCATCGGGAGTATACAGTAGATTATCCATCCCTGCTGCTTCTTGGAGTTGCTTGCGTTTCTCAGGATCATGAAGCTCTGTCACCCAGCCATCAAATCGTAGTTGGACCGTGGCCACTGGTACCGTATCAAGCTTGTAGATATTATCGAAATCGGACCACTTGCGCCATGATTTGGGTAACAGCCGTTTAACACCAGGCACATCAACCGCACAGACATAGGCATCAGCGGTGATGGTTTCTTCGGTTTCCCCTTTGGCAATCACTAAACCAGTGACTCGGGTTTCCTCTGGAGTTTCGGTAAATAGAATTTCCCTGACTTGGCGGCGAGTGTGGATTTTTGCTCCTCTTTCCTCTAAATAGTTAATAATTGGTTTATGGAGGTACTCATGAGGAGAGCCTTCCAGCATTCGTAGTACCGATGCCTCGGTTCTAGCGGCAAATAACTGGAATATGGTTAGCATACAACGGGCAGAAATATTCTCGGTATCGATGAAACCCAGAGCATAGGCAATAGGATTCCACATCCGCTTTAAACTACCCTCGGAACCACCATGACCGCGAAACCAATCAGCGAAACTGACGGCATCTAGGTCACGAATCGTTTTCATTGCGCCATCGAAATCTATCAAGCCACGCACCAGAGGGCTAATCCCCAGGGCAATGGAGTTTTGCAGCTTATCCTGGAGAGAGAGTTGGGAGGTGGTGAAAAACGCTTTTAGGCCATTAAAGGGAGCACCAGTAATGAAGCGAAAGTCTAGCTCACCCTTGCGTCCATCATTATTAATAAAGGTGTGAGTATGCTCCTTCAGGCGCAGAAACTGGAACGCTCCCACCTTCTTCATCAGCTCAAACAGGTTGTAATAGCAGCCAAAGAAGACATGCAACCCCATTTCGATGTGATTGCCATCCTTATCTACCCAGCTGCCCACCTTTCCCCCCACAAAGGGACGGGATTCAAAAATTTCTACCTCATGACCAGCATCCACTAATTCTACTGCTGTGGCCATGCCCGCGAGCCCCGCACCAACGATTGCTAAGCGCATTCTCCCTTATCCTTTCAGTTTCTTTACAGATTGTAATATATTCCGGGAGTCGGGAGTCGGGAGTGGGGAATCGGGAGTGGGGAATCGGGAGTGCGTTCGCGTAGCGTGACCTACGGTCAATCGCGTTTAGGTGCGGTGGGGTAGCAATCAGTAATATTTCTATCATTTCTTCTTTAACTTGGTCACTTAGCGCGTTTATCATAGGTGATTAAGTACCTTCAATTTCAATTTTCTTCTCCCTGCTCCCTGCTCCCTGCTCCCTTTAACCCTAAGCATTCATAATATCCTCCAAAAGCTGCTCACTTTCTGACAGCCCAATAAACCCTTCTTGTTGTGCTTCTTTAGCTTTGATAGCTATAAGTTTCTCTTCTAATTCTAATAACCTTTCAAATTCTTCTATAGAAATAACAACAGCCACATTACGTCCTTTTTTAGTAATTTGTATTGGCTCTATTCGAGCTAAATCCAACAGTTCAGCAAAACGGTTTTTTGCCTCAGATGCTCCAAGGGTTTTCATCACTTTTTAGGGAATAATACTAGACATTAAGTTTATTTTAGCTATTTTATTCAATAGCAGCATTTGATGTAGGGTGGGCAGTGCTGACCTTCGTACCGGATCAGCTTTTGAATTGCTATCAACCACTGCCCAGCATCGGATTAATTTTATTAAAAATTTAGACTTTTAATTAGAGTGCTCTTGCAGCCAGTTGAGTAAGTCCTCACTGGTCTGAAAATCCCAGATGGCTTCTGATAAACTGTTTAGATCTTCGTTGGTCAAGGCTTCGATTAATGCTAAGGCATTAATAGTTAGTTTGCCAAAGCGGCTCTCAAGCTGTCGCAATAGTAAATTTCTTTCCCCTTCTTCTCGTCCTTGCCTTTTCGCGAAACTCAATGCACCTCGCGCGTCTTCCAAGACCATCTCCTGTTTGCGGAGTTTTTCCACTTCTGACACACTCAACCCCGCTTGATTCGCTATGGTTAACGCTTTTTCCAGCTGTGGGATTTCCCTGAAGTTGTCAGGAATAATTTCTAAGTTTGGCGCTTCTTTGATAAAATATATCCACTTATCTATCACACTTTCTAAATCTTCCAGTTGCTTAGTAAATTTAGGAAGTTCCACAAACACCAGCTTTAATTCATTTTCCTGATAAGGTAAGTGGTCTTCTTCCTCTTGAAAGTAAAAACAGCTAATTACTTTATCGCTGGAATGGAATAACTTAAAATCCGTGATAGTTAAAGCAATGACTGGATTTAGATCGAAATATCCCTGTCCCAATTGCAGTTGATTTCCATAGGTTTTGCACAAGTTATAAACCACTCGCTTCTTGAAAGCTTCCACATTCCAGAGTTGCATCTCAATGATAACAGTCGTTCTATCCTCTAATACTGCCTTAACATCTAGATAAGTGTCTTTTAAATCCACTACATCCCCCGCGCTATAAGGATCAATAATTTCTAAATCCTGGATGACGGAATTACCAGAGTATATCATAGCATTGAGGAAAGAAATTAGAATATCCTTACTCTGATCTGAACCAAAGATTTTCTTGAAAGCAAAGTCAGTTTTAGGACTGATGAATCTCATAGTTTTATACCTTTACTAGGTTTATTTATATAGTATTTTTTAAGAATTGTGTAGGGTGCCTTAGGGAAGGAATCGCCCTGATTTTCCGCTTCAACGCCTGGGTTGAAAAAGTTTGTCCGAAAGCGATGCAGCGCGGTCTTGGGGAGGCAGTGCGGTCTTGGGGGTTCCCCCCATGAGCAACTGCCGTGGTCCCCCCATGAGCGACTGCATCAAGACAATGAAACGGGCAAGATGCCCATTCCACCCACCGGATAAAACTATAGCATCTCTACAGAAAATATCAGATATATTACTGATTATTTACTATTATTTATTACCTATTTATTATTATAGCCATTTTCAATTTATTAATAAAAAAAAAATTCCTAAATACCTTGACAAATAGTTAATTTATTTATATATTAATAATGTAAGCAGTTTTAAGGAATTACTACTGATGAATGACAACCTTCCACCCAACTCCGATGAAAATACCAACCCTGAAAAGCCAGGTCGCAAACCTAAAAAAGTCAAGCACATCTTGGTCGGTTCTCCTAAACAAGTTCGCAAAACAATTAATGCTATCTATTCCCTTAAATACGCCTATCCCGACGAGTGGAGCGCTTTCGAGCCTACCGGAAAATCTGGTCAGGTTACGACTTTTTTGATTCGATACTTATACCTAGACTAGGATAGTAAATTGCCAGGGCGTCGCCCTGGCGACTATGAATGGTGAAAATTGTTTTGTGGAGGGGTATACATCAGGATGAAGGATGAGTTGGGATGTAGTTACTTTCGAGTAGTTGCTGACTAATTCGATAGTTGATCAGTAGTAATTTAGAGTTGAGTGCAGCTCAGCTGTACTTGTGGAAGCTTACAAAATAGAAATCGGTCAAGACTTGGGATTAACCAGACCTTGACCGATTTTTTTTTAATTGCTATATAGGACTTAGAATCAGATTGGCGAAGGCTGATCGCTGAACGCGCACGCTTGCGCTTCGCGCATATGCTTACGAATTATTGAAATTTTAAGAGTGGAAGGGACAGCCTGATGTTAATTGCTTGAGAAACAAACTGTTATCGAAGAAATGCTCCAAGGAGACAATCTTCAAGTCTTCAGTAACCCGAGCAATACTGATGCCAAACACTTCTATAGTTTCTCCTGTGGGTTCATGGCCTTTAAAGGAACCGCTAAACGTGCCCCAATGCCGCCACTTAAAGGTGACATTAGGAGGTCCGGAAAGCACTTCCATCAGTTCCCAAAGAAAGCCATTAGGAAAAGCGTTATGGAAAATTTCTATGGATGATTCAAAGGTTTCCTCTGTGGAGCGATAGTGTTCCGTATCTCCAAGAAATACGTTGTATGTGCCGACATCAGCAACAGTCTGGGCATTGTACTCTGGTCCACCGTTAGTGCTCATCCGAAACTGGTCGGCAACAATAGACAACCACTGCTCAGGATTCGCTTTATAGGAGGCTTCCATCTCGAAGGTTCTAACTAAGTTTTGAGCGATCGCTTCCAAAGACCCTTCTGGATGATTAAATTTACTACCTTTCTTAAGAAATTCATTAGTTTCGGCATAATCAGGGCGTTTGCCCTCTCGCCATTCAACCCCAGCATCATTGGCGATAACTGTATCTCTTTGCTGCACCCAAAGAGGCAATCCTGTGGACTGACTATTACTCATTGAAGTATCTCAGTTCAATTGATTAGAATTCCTCAACAATTTTGCTAAATTGTCTTCTTGTTACCATGGCAAGTACATAAAAATTAAACTATTTGAGAGGATTGTAATAGTAAACAATAAAATTAAATATTAAAATTATCAAATAATGTAATAATGACTACAAACTAATGACTACTAGAGGTCTTAATCGCCGTAAATTCCTGGGTCGGATTGCTCAGTCTGCCCTAGCCACCGTCGTGGTAGGACGAGCATCTAGACAGATGGCTGCATCTGCTTCGATACCTGCTTCGATTAAGCCCACTTCAGTAGTGGTGATCGGTGCTGGTCTTTCCGGTTTATATAGCGCGTTGCTATTAGAGGCAAAGGGGATTTCGGTAACGGTATTGGAAGCACGCGATCGCGTTGGTGGTCGTATCTATACCTTAGATGACCTACCGGGTAAACCAGAAGCTGGAGGTCAGAGTTTCAGCGAGACATACCAGCGCCTGTTAACTCTAGCCGAGAAGCTGAAAGTACCTCTGGAACCGCGTCAGCCGTTGGACAGGGCACTACTGCTCCATATTAATGGGCAATCTGTATTGACCCCAGACTGGTCTACATCCAGTGCGAATCAGTTAGCAGAAAGCGAGCGTAGTATAGTTCCACCTCGTTTGCTAACCCATTACCTCCGCCCCAATAATCCCTTGGAAGATGCTACAGCATGGACATCCCCGACCCATTTTGACTTAGATATCCCTCTAGATGACTATATGCTTGCCCAAGGGGCATCTCCAGAAGCCCTTCGGCTGATGAACGTTTATCCTTTCTCAATGAACAGCTTGGAAACTGCCTCGGCCTTGTGGGCATTCAAGAATGACCAACGAGCACAGACTCCAAGCAAGACCATTATGCATGTCAAAGGCGGCAACTCTCGTTTGCCTGAACAGATGGCAGCATCCCTCAACTCTGTTGTCCAAACCAAGAAAGTAGTGACAGCTATCCGCAGCCAGGAAACTGGTGTTGAAGTCTACTGCTCCGATCGCGAAGCGTGGCCAAAGGCCTTTGGCTCAACCTTCCAAGCTGACTACGTTGTCTGTACTCTACCTTTTTCTGTGCTGCGCCAGGTAGAGATCGATCCTCCTTTGGAAGGCGCGCAGGCTGAGGCTGTCAAAGAATTACCCTATACAATAATCACACAGGTTTATGTTTCTGTTACCAATCCGTTCTGGGAAGAAGACGGTCAACCAATCAGGATGTGGACAGACTCTGTCTTGGAGCTGGTCTTTCCACACAAGGATGCTTCTGGAAAACTCCAAAGCTTAACCTGCTGGGCTAACGGAGCCAGTGCTAAGAAGTTAGATGCTATGTCAGAACAGGAATTAGGACAATTTGTGAAGGCTGAACTGAAGCGAATTCGCCCTGCTACGGAAGGTAATGTGGAGATAGCCCGTGTGGTTTCCTGGGGTAGTGATCCTTATGCTCAGGGAGCTTATGCTCACTTTGCCCCCGGACAAATTCGCGGATTTCAGGACAAGATGGCTAAACCCTGGAATCGAATTCACTTTGCTGGGGAACATACTGCGATCGCATCTGCTGGTATAGAATCAGCGTTGGAATCAGCGGAGCGAGTTGCTGGAGAGATTTTGGCTCGTGTTGTCTGAAGGAGTAAAATCATTTCTGGTGTCGTGTTAGGCGCACTTAGTAGCAAAAGTTAAAACCAAATTTCAGCATTCCTGTAATTGCCGCTAATTCAATCGTTTTGAAAGTAAGTATTAGGAAAAAAACATGCTACAGACCCCGAGTTTATGGAAAGTATGATTATTCACTAATGCTACTTATAGTCATTGACCTTATTTGGTAAAGTCAGCATAGCCCGACTCATAAGAAAATATGACCCTCATAGCGAGACATATGCGATGACACTCACTCCTAATAAACCAGAGACAGGCCAACCCACTGCTACCTTACCAATACCAGAAACAGACCAAGAATTTAATTGGAGAAATTGCTGGTATCCTGTCACCTTACTTCAAGACCTGCCAAAAGACCGTCCTTATGGCTTTTCGCTTTATGATGAACCCTTAGTCTTGTTCAGAAATTCTCAGGGCAAACTAGTCTGTTTAACAGACCGTTGCCCCCACCGTGCTGCTAAACTCTCTGATGGACAAATAATAGACGGCAAAATCGAGTGCTTATACCATGGCTGGCAATTTGGTGCAGAAGGTCAATGTTTACACATTCCCCAGTTAGCAACAGATATCAAGATTCCCCTTAACTCCTGCGTGAAATCTTTTGCGGTTGTCGAGAAGCAAGGCATAGTCTGGATCTGGCCAGGAGAAGCTGAAGCGGCTGATCAACAACCTATCCCCGCCATACCAGATTTGGACAAACCCGAATTCGTCAGTACCGATCTCGTGCGTGACTTACCTTACGACCAAACCTATTTCATAGAGAACGTCTTGGATCCGGCTCACGTTAACATCAGCCACCACCCCACTCAAGGGAATCGAGACAATGCTCAACCCCTAGAAATGGAAGTACTCGAACACTCTGGTGATGGGATTCGTGGACGGTGGCGGGAAACGCGCAAACCAAATGCTAACTGGGTAACAGTAGATTTTGTTGCTCCCAACTTCGTAATTCATAAATTTAAATTTGGTAGTGAACAAAAGAGTATGTCTGGGGGTCTGGCTTTGTATTCTATCCCTCTTGGCAAAGGTCGCTGTCGGATTCTAGCCCGAAATTATCGGAACTTTTTTACCTGGACAATTAAGCTAACTCCTCGCTGGATGGATCACTGGTATCGAAACCAAATATTAGAAGAGGATTTGCAACTTATAGTGGGACAAGAAGAACAAATTGAGCGGTTAGGACAAAGCCTGAAAAAAGTGTATTTGCCACTGAAGACATGCGACTTATTTGTGATTGAGTACCGCAAGTGGCTCGATAAGTTCGGATCTGCTCTACCGTTTTATCAAGGGTATTCCACATCAAAGCAACCAAGGGAGGCGACAGAAAATAATCCACCACCAGCAACCCTAAACCGATTACAGCAACATACAGTAATTTGTAGTTCCTGCAATCGAGCCTATCAGATCACAAACCGACTCAAACAAACCTTTGTAGCTGTAGCGATTGCACTAGCCGCTTTGGCAATCCTCACTGACAGCTCATTAACACAACTTGTGGCGGTTTCCGGTTCTCTGTTTGCCCTTGGAATAGCTGCTGTAGCGAAGAAAATCAAAACTAAATTTGAACATTCTTATACTCGCCGCTGATCTAGTTATTTCTAACCTTACCAAACTATAGCATTTTCCTTTGAGATGTGAATATAATTGATATCAAAAGCGCTGCATCCCGATTCCCGATTCCCGATTCCCGATTCCCTTCGTGCAGCGCTATCGTTTAATCGAAATTAGCTAAAAAGGGCAAAGTAAACAGGAGAGTAACCCTTACCTTTGCCCTTGCTAATTAATGATACAATTGACAACTATTGAGGATTAACCGTCAACAGTAATTTTTTGTCGTCTACTAATAATCAAAAGTGCGATCGCACTGATCAAAATCAACATCCATACCTCCGGTTCAGGAACACCGGAAACAGTAAAGGGATTAGACGGCTGATTCAACTGTTCTTCCCCAGTTTCCACCTCTCGGTCAAAGCGATCGCTTGACGCTTCTGCTTCTTTGAGCATCCTTCGTTGCTGATCATTCACCAGCACAATCATGGATGAATAGGGACTGACAATGTCATAGGTCTTGGCTATGCCATGAATCCGATCCAGTTCTTCTAGAGAGCCATTCAGGTTTTCACTCAACCCGAGGATAAGTTGCCTGGCCGCCAGTGGTTCAAATCCAGTTTCAGTAGTAGCCTCAGCTGTTCCTGATTCCATAAACCAAGCATAGCCATCCGCCACACTTACTACCGATGACCCCAAGGCTTCTTGAGTTGCCATCCGCTGGATTACCCCTGGGATATCGGTAGAGACACCACCACCACTATTTTGAATCAATTTTAGAATCGTATCATTGTAGGCTGAGGGTAATTGATTGCCTAAATGAACCATCCACAGGGGTGCAGCCACCACCGCCACATTTTTATTATCCTCAGATAACTCATAACTACCCTGATCAGTCACCAGTAATATCCCGTCATAGGGGGTATTGCCACGCAACTGTTCAAACTGTTGCAGCATCTGTTCAGGTTGGATAGAGCCATAAAAGGTGATCTGAGCAGGATCAAAATCACTGATATCATCAATGCGTTTAGCTTGATGATCGATCTTGTTATCTATTGCGTCAGTGATGTACAAATCCGCATCATTGTTAGTCAAACTCTGATCAGCAAAACCCTGTTGTTGTAGCCAAGTGAATGTCTTTTTGACCTGGGATGCTTGAGCAGCCATACTCCTGGAACTATCGAGAATAACAGCAAACCGCTTATCCTTTATATTCCCCATTGCGGATTTATCCAACAAGTCTAACGGTTTCGCCGAAATGCGGTAGCCATCCCCTAAATTCACCTGATGAACCATGGGTTGCTGGGCTTGATCTGCTGGTAAATATGCTTCTAACCACCGATCAGAAAAACCCCGTTTTACTTTACCATTGCGGATGCGCTTGGTGCGATTTGTCCAAAAGATATTGCGTTGTTCGTTTAACTCAGGTAAAGGCCAACCCTTCTCTTGTCGCATCACCTTGTAGGTTAGCCACAGATGCATTTCCGTTGCGCGATCGCTACCATTTCTCCTCTCCCATGAAGATAACGGACGAGGAATGGGAAATGCTCTGAGACGATAATTCCGAGGTCCGACTTGCTCAAGCAGCGCCGGGTCTACAGGACGCACTCGCCTGACCTGGGAGTTGTAAACCTGTTGTGCAGCACCCCGTGGGGAGACTTGAAATGGAAAGCGCTGATTGCGGTCATCCGTTTCACCTAACCACAAGCCAGTAATCGCTGCCCCTTCTGGTAACGAAAAATAGTAGAGTACTTCTTCAACATCAGTAGTTTTATTCTCATACACCTCGTAGATTTCCACATCTGCCCAATCCCCATGGGCATCTAAGGTTACCTCTTGCTTTTGCAGCCATACCCGTTTTTGATCGATATTCAACAAACCCGCCTTAGCTTGGTCAATAATCGCTGTAGATTGTAAAGCATGTTGAACAGCTTTTCGTTCTGCTTTCTGAAGTGGTGTATCAAAGAATTCCCCGTAAAGCTGTTGAGCTTTTTCGACATCCTCTCGGGAGCCATTATACAAAAACGGTGACATAACCAGATTGTAGCTATTCTGTAAGAATTCACATAGGGAATCTGGCAGGTAAAACACATCTTTGTACATGGCGTAGATATGGTTATTCTCTTCTCGGCTACTTAGATACCGATAGGGAAACAAATTAGCATTAACTAACCCAGTGCGAATTACATCAGACTTAGCTATCAAGGCTTGGCGATCGCTATTCGTTTTTGGGTAATTTTCTAGGAGCTTAAACGCCTCGACTTGAGCTTGTACATTCAAGGAAAAGAACAGAATTATCCAGACAGTAACCACAGCTACTGCCCCTTGAATCGCCCGATTGCGCCCATACTGTCCAGTAAAAGCCCTTAATATCCGGTATCCAGAATGAAGATAAAGAGCTGTAAATACTGAGGGCATTCCTAGAAATAGGGTACAGCTAAAGCCAAATAACAGTAACAGGAAGAAAGCTAATATATTAAGATCAATCAATAACAATCCCAGATAATATAGCCAGTGAAATTTGAAGAAGTTTATGATTAAAAAACCAGCAGCAGGAAGAACATAAAAAAACAGCAACAATCCTACATAACTACTAATCAAAACCATCAACGTGTGAGCAATTAATTGTAGCCATGCTACTGGTTTACGATTAGAATTATAGCCCCATACAACTTCTGCAGCAAATGCCAGAATACACACCAAAAGTGTACCCAATACTAAGGTGCTAACACTGGTAAATTCTCGGATCAAGAACAAACGAATCAGGCACCAAGCAAACAAGGGTACTTCCACACCATAAAACAAGCGCATTAACTCCCTTGGTTGCTCCCTCAGACGCCAAGCACCAATGACAGTACAGACAGTTGGTACTGCAATCAATGCTACAAACGTAACGAAAAAATCAACCGGCACAGCACCATCAAAGGTCTCTCGGATTAAGGAAATACCAATAATTGGCAAGATGCCAGCATAGACAACTGTCAGAAACATCAGATTCCACAGCCAAAAAATACTGTAAAAACTGACCTCAAGGATTGGTTTCAGAGATTTTTCTTTCATTGTATTGCTCTATCAGTTATTAGCTTAAGCGCTACGCGCACGCTACGCGAACAGCTATCAGCTATCAGCTATCAGT
>NZ_CEYLVT010000204.1:0-13385 GCF_982860115.1 Moorena sp. | reverse complement strand
AGGGAGTAGGGAGTAGGGAGTAGGGAGTAGGGAGTAGGGAGTAGGGAGTAGAAATTTACTCTAACCAATTCATAAGGGATAATACAATTAAATTTACTTCATAAATATCATCATAAACCCTATAGCATTATATGTTGAAAATTTACAGAAAAATGGAAGATAATCAAAGCCTAAACCGGAAACTAAATAAGGATGCTGGATTCACCTTTATGGAATTACTAATAGTAATTTTAATGGTAGGAATTTTATCCGCCATTGCTGCTCCCAGCTGGCTGGCTTTTGTGAATCGACAACGAGTGAATAAAGTGAATGAGAGAGTGTTAAGTGTAATCCAAGAAGCCCAGCGACAAGCCAAAAATAAAAAACTGAGATACAGCGTTAGTTTTAGGATGAACGACGGAGTTCCAGAAGCGGCAGTTTATCAAGATAGGAATAATAATAGGGAAGAGAATACACCAGAGACCTTTCAATGGCAGAGTTTAGTTGGTGATTTAGGGGTCAAACCAGACCAAGTTTGGGTGGGGACAAACCTAATTGATGACAACAAATCTGGCGGAACGTTATCCATTTTGGAAGATGAGAGAAAAATTACCTTTGATAACCAGGGCGCTCTACTAAAGGATGAAGTTACTAACTCCGCTATCGTAGTAGCTATTCGCGATCCTAGGGATAATGATAACCCTATTGAAGCTACCAAGCGATGTGTAAAAATAAAAACTATCTTGGGTGCCCTAGAAACTAATAAAAAAGGGGCAGAATGTAATCATTCAACATAGTGCTGAGTGAGTTAGAAAGGTACAAGGTCAAACTTAAAATCAGGGTGATAGTCCATGCAATTCAATAGCCAACAGGGCGATCAATCCCGAGGTGATGCGATTGCGCTACGCGCACGCTGCGCGATCGCTGGATTCACTCTACTGGAAACTATTATTGTAGTATTGCTAGTTGGACTATTGGCTGCGATCGCAACCCCCAGCTGGCTCACCTTTATCAATCATCTGCACCTCAACATAGCCCAAGACGAAATTTACCGAGCCATGCGGATTGCCCAAAGCAACGCCAAACGAGACAAAGACATCTGGCAAACGAGCTTTCGAGAAAAAGATGGCATTGTCCAGTGGTCAATTCACCGAGCTATGGGAAAAACATGCATTTTAGATCAAGTCCATTGGCATAGCCTTAGCCCTACCATCGCCATCTACAAAGACAAAAATAAGAAAGGTAAATCTGAGACTACCCTAGCCAAACCAAAGGGAGACTGTTCAACAACTGGACCATGGCGAGTCCAGTTTAACTACAAAGGAAACACCAACGGACAACTGGGACAAATCACCCTAATCACCAAGAATAATAGCACCACCCAACGTTGTGTTTACGTCTCAACTTTGCTCGGAGCCCTACGCAAGGGTAGATATCATCCTAAACCGAATAATAGTAAGAAGTATTGTTATTGAGGGAATCGGGAATCGGGAATCGGGAATCGGGAATCGGGAATCGGGAATCGGGAATCGGGAAAGCTAATCTGTCTCCCCATCTCCCTATCTCCACACTAGTGTAACTCTGCTTTAGTCTTGTGATGATCTAGCTTTAAAATCAACACTCCTAGGGGTGGCAAACACAAATCTAGGGAATAGGGATGATTGTGGAAGAACCATTCATCTGTCCACTTACCCCCTAGATTTCCCATATTACTACCACCGTATTGGCGAGCATCACTATTGAGCAATTCTTTGTAGAATCCCATCTCGGGGACTCCTACTCGATAATGACTATGGGGCTGAGGGGTAAAATTGCACACTGTCACAATAAATTCTTCAGAATCGTGAGCATAGCGAATGAATGAAACGACACTATGGCGATTGTCACTACAATCAATCCATTCAAACCCGTCCTGGTCAAAATCCTGAGTATAAAGCGCCGGTTCCCTGCGATACAGATGATTCAGGTCAGTAATAAACTGCTTTAAATTTTTATGGGGTTGATATTGCAACAAATCCCACTCCAAATCTCCCCAGACATTCCACTCACTCCACTGACCGAACTCCATACTCATAAATAGAGTTTTCTTACCTGGGTGAGCAAACATATAAGCATACAGACAGCGGAGATTAGCAAACTTGAGCCACTCATCCCCAGGAATTTTCCCAAGCATGTTACTCTTGCCATGAACCACCTCATCGTGAGAGAGGGCAAGCATATAATTCTCAGCATGGTTGTACCACATGCTGAAGGTAACATTATTCTGGTGGAACTTCCGAAACCAGGGATCCATGCTGAAGTAATCTACCGTATCATGCATCCAGCCCATATTCCACTTCAGATTAAATCCCAAACCTCCTAAATAATTGGGCCAAGAGACCATCGGCCAATCTGTTGACTCTTCCGCAATGGAGAGAACACTGGGATAATAACCAAAAATTACCTGATGAGTTTGCCTAAGAAAATCCACCGCTTCCAGATTTTCCCGACCCCCATACTGGTTTGGTATCCATTGTCCATCCCCACGTAAATAGTCCAGATAGAGCATAGATGCTACGGCATCCACCCGCATGCCATCAATGTGGTACTTATCAAACCAAAACAAAGCGTTAGCTACCAGAAAATTCCGCACTTCGTTACGGCCATAGTTGAAGACTAAGGTTCCCCACTCCTGATGTTCACCTTTACGGGGATCCGCGTATTCATAGAGATGAGTACCATCAAAGAAAGCCAAACCATGACCATCTTTGGGAAAATGACCGGGTACCCAATCCAAAATTACCCCAATCCCATTTTGGTGGCACTGGTCGATAAAATACATCAAGTCTTGTGGGTTACCATAGCGCGAGGTACAGGCATAGTAACCGGTAACCTGATAGCCCCAAGAGCCATCAAAGGGATGCTCCGCCAGGGGCAAGATTTCGATATGGGTGAAGCCCAATTCTTTGATATAAGGAATTAATTGTTGGGCTAGTTCTCGGTAAGTCAGGAAACGGGCTCCTGGTTTGAGGTCTGAAACGGTTACCACGGTTAGGGTTTCACCATTTGCTCCCTGAGGAAGTTTAGCTGAAGAACCATGAAGCCAAGAGCCCAGATGTAGCTCATAGACAGAAATCGGTTGCCTCAAGGGGTCAGTGTGACGCCGATGCTCCATCCAGTGGTGGTCATGCCACTGATAGTCCTCCAAGTCGGTAACAATCGAAGCAGTTTTCGGTCTGACCTCTTGTTGGAAACCATAGGGGTCAGATTTTTCGTAGATATGACCTTCGGAATTTTTAATCTCGTATTTGTAGGGTTCTCCCACTCCTAGTTCAGGAATAAATAGTTCCCAGATACCGGTGGCTCCTTTGCGCATCTGATGTTGACGGCCATCCCAATGATTAAAATCCCCGATGACTGAAACATTACGAGCATTAGGTGCCCAAACGGCAAAATAAACTCCTTCAACCTGATCAATTTCTGTAGGATGAGCCCCCAGTTTCTCGTAGATGCGGTGATGATTCCCTTCTGCAAATAGGTGCAAATCAAAATCGGTTAGTTTGGCAGAACGGAAGCCATAGGGGTCATAGCTAACCCATTCGCGTCCGCCTTTTTTAATGCGCAGTTGGTAATTAGCCAGGCGAGGTGTTTCAATTTCCACCTCAAAGAAGTGAGGATGGTGTACCGATTGCATTGGGTAAGACTTCCTTTCCGTTGGCAGAACTACCCATGCTGCTTCTGCATTTGGTAGATAAGCCCGCACCACCCAACTAACGTTACCATCCTGCTCAAATTTATGGGAACCAAGCACCTCAAAGGGGTTATGATGTTGGTTTCCTACGATCTGGTCAATTTGTTCGGGAGTAATTCTTGAAGACATTCAGGGTATACAGGTCTGGGAGTATCACCGTTAGAACGGAAGGATTGTCCGAAACAAATCGCTCAGTTGCAACAGAAAAATCAATTCTCGAATCTGGGGGTCAAGGCCAGGGGGGATTGAGCGTTGTGCTATGGCATCTTGCAGTTGGGCGTATTCAGCGGGATTCATTGGCTTGCCATCAAGAGGCGATCGCGCTTCAATAATAATCTCAGTTCTCAACACTTCTTCCGGTAGATCCTCCGGAGGTGGTAAACACCAAGCTGGTCTAGCTATAAGTATAGCGATAGTTAATTCTAGGCCAATTCCTAACAATTTCAACAATTTAGCCATCACCAACAAGATTGATTACTTAAATTGAGTCGTTAATCAAATCCTATCTCAACCGATTCAGCACTGCCTGTGGCGTCTGGATTAATCAGTGTGGCTGTGTGATTGATTTACAGGAATTTCTATTGATGGGATTGGTTTTTTGCTCTAACCTTAGGGTGATGGCTAGGGTTATGGGTGCGCTCAGGAGTTTTTTTCTGATTTTTACTACTAGTTTCTAGGCTATCACAAATCCTCGTCTGTTGCTAACTAACGATTCATCCTGAATCTGAACTGATGCTAAGATAGGTGCGTTCTAGCATGATCTTTGTAGCTAGTAATAACTGCTACCAAGTTAATCTTGGTCAGTAGGGCTTTTTGATTTAGCTGACCAGCCTAAGACCTCTGAAGTCTCAGCCACCAGATTGTTTTCCTGCCCTGATTAAAATTTACCGGTTTCCCATAGGTGTTTCCAACAACTAAGGAGTTTTTTATGAATGCTGTTCCTCGCTCTGCTCGTAGTCAAAGAAATCGGTCTCAGCAATCATTGGCTATTTCAAAAGACAAACGTTCTAGGATAGCACGACCACCAACACATACTATGATGTCACCGAAAAACCCTAAGCCAAAGGTTGAAAACGTGAGTGTTTTGCAGCAGCAAACACCAATTTTGTTGAAAGCCTTACTATTTTTAAAACTTGGATCAGATATAGTAACATTTACACTAATTGCTACTGCTGTCACGGTTTATTCCTGGACAGTTTACAGCCAGCAACAATGGACCCAAGAGTATCGTAAGCTAGAGGAGCTGCAAAGAGATGAGCGCAATATGACAGCAACAACCGAAGTGATCAAAGATCAACTCGCTCAACAGGCTGAAAATCCAGCTACAGGGCTGGTTACTCCCAATCCAAGTAATACAATTTTTCTAAAACGAGCTCCTGAACGTCCTCAGCGTGAGCCATTTACCGCTTTCACGAAACCTCCTGAGCCAAAACCCAAGAAAATCACACCCCTGGGTTACTAGTTTGTTGCCTAGGGATAGGGCGAATGGGGGTAGGGAAAAATATGTAATGGTATATTTAGTTAAGTATATTTATTTAGGTATATTTATTGAAATACATTTAGTTAAGTATATTTATTTAGGTATATTTATTTAGGTATATTTGTTAAAAATGATAGTCAGGTAAAACCTTATGAAGCCCGGTAAGTCACTGGGAAACAACCGTTTGAGACTGCTAATGATATGGGTAATAATGATGGCAGGCGGCAGTGGGCTGTTGCTAAATTTATACCGTTTGCAAGTTTCAGAGGGATCGTCCCTAGAGGAAAAAGCACGGCGGCAGCAAATGGTCTATATGCGGCCCTTTGTACCTCGCCGTCCTATTGTTGACCGCAAGGGGAATGTTTTAGCCATCGACCGACCTGTCTATACCTTATATGCTCACCCGAAGTTGTTCAAAAAATCCTTACGGGAAATTGCTGCTTTGCTGGCTCCGATGATCAAAAAAACACCAACAGATTTGGAGGAGCAGTTCGGTAAACGTAAGAGTGGTATTCGCTTGGGCAATACGATCCCAGAAGCGATCGCAGACCAAATTGCTCGGTTGAACTTAGATGGTTTAGAGTTGATTCGACAATACTCCCGCTTTTATCCCCAAAATGAATTGGCATCAGATGTGGTGGGTTATGTAAACATTTTCGATCATCTGGGTCAAGCCGGTCTAGAATACACCCAAGAAAAGTTCCTAGAACGGGAGATAAAAAACATCCGACTGAGCCGTGCTGGCAATGGAGCCTTGATGCCAGGTCATGTGCCAGAAGGATTTATGCATCTTGATGACCTGCGGCTACAAATAACTATCGATAGTCGCCTGCAACGAGCAGCTCGCTCTGCCCTCAAGGAAACCATCAAGAAGTTTAATGCAGAGCGTGGCAGTATCATAGTGATGAATGTACACAATGGTTCCTTGTTAGCCCTAGTTTGTGAGCCAACCTACAACCCCAATCAGTACTCCAAATTCGATGTGAGTTTGTTTAAAAATTGGGCGCTGTCAGACTTGTATGAACCTGGTTCGACATTCAAACCCCTAAACGTTGCGATCGCATTAGAAACTGGTATCATTACAGCCCAAACCTTGTTCAACGACACTGGTAAGATTCAAATTGGCGAATGGCCGATTCTCAACCATGACTATAAATCAGTAGGCGCTCGCGGGATGATCAATCCCAGCAAGATTCTTCAACATTCCAGCAATGTGGGCATGGTGAGGATGATGAGAAAGATGAAACCTGAGGTTTACTATGACTGGTTAGAGAAACTAGGCTTAAAGCAAAAAGTAGGAATTGAGTTACCAGCTGAGACGGCTGGACAGCTCAAAAGTAAGTACAAATTTAAAGTTTCCCCAATTGAACCAGCTACGGCTTCCTTTGGTCAAGGCTTTTCCTTAACCCCGATTCAGTTAACTCAGATGCTAGGTGGCCTTGCCAATGGCGGTAAGCTAGTGACTCCCCATGTGGTTCGCGGACTGTTTGACACCAAAGGGAATCCCCACTGGCAACCACGCCGTCCTGCACCGAGACGAGTATTTTCCCCCAACACTACTCGGACAGTGCTGGAAATGATGGAAACTGTAGTAACCGATGGTTCTGGAAAGGCATCCCGCATTCCTGGTTATCGGATTGGTGGTAAGACTGGTACGGCTCAGAAAGCCAGTCCTAATGGGGGCTATTACAGCGATGCCAAGATCACCAGCTTTGTGGGAATTTTGCCAGTAGAATCTCCCCGCTATGTCATCTTAGCAGTAGTGGATGAACCCCAAGGCAATGCCTTTGGTTCTACCGTAGCTGCACCATTAGTCAAATCAGTTATAGAAGCACTGATTGCCATTGAGCGGATTCCACCATCCTCACAAAACTTCCGGCAGTAGGGAAACTCGGTTTTCAAATGAGTACAATTCAAGCTCTGGTTTGACTTGTCCGCACCTGTGCTAATAACTGATCAGTGTTAGTGGCTGCTGGTTTACAACTCAGGCCCTGACAAACTAAACCAATAACAGAATCTGGCAGATGGGTATCTAATTGATAAACACTGACGGGGAAATACTCACAGATCACGGAGGTAAGTTGCTTAGCACCAGCGCGAATCAGAGTGCAATTGCGGTACCAATCTAAAGCAGTAAATATACTGGGACAGGATTGAGGGGATGTGTTGAGTACGCTACTAAATGCTTTCAAGGCTTCTTCTGCTCGGTCAAGGTATCGGAGATCTTCAGTGAGTAAAGCCAGACGTACTAAGTTTGCGATCGCAACGCCATTGGCAGATGGTGTCGCATTATCCGTATAACTACGCTCGTTTACTAACAGTTGATCACTAGGGTCACTGGCAGCATTATAGTAACCACCATTATCCACACTCCACAGCAATTCATCAAACTCCTCCTGAACCTTAACAGCTTTCTCTAACCAACTGGCCGGTGAGAGGTTGGTCGGTTGCTGATTTGAACCTTGGCCAAAAGGCAATGGTTGTTCTACTGACAAACTTGCTTGATGTAAATCCAGCAGAGCTTTGATAAACAAGGCATAATCCTCAGACTGAGCCAGCACTGCCGGTTGACCATCATAGTTTAGTCGGTGGAATCGTCCTGCTACCCATTGATTGTTGAGGATGAATTGAGCAGCAACAGTTGCTAGTTGCCAATAGTCCGGTTCAAGAAACACACTATAGCCTCGCGCTAGGCCAGAAATCATTAAGCTATTCCAGGCAACAATCATTTTGGTGTCCGTTACTGGTGGAATTCTACCGAGCCAGTTCTGGGTTTTTGCCTCTTGATTGGTCTTGGCTGGTGGGAAGGTTTCCAGGAGATCCGGTTTGGCACCATAACGTGCTTCAAACAGTTTAGCCAAAGCAGCTTCAGTGTTCTGGGAAAACTGATCTGAGTAACGGCGCTGCAACACATTCTTGCCTTCAAAGTTGCCCTCTTTGGTCAGAGTAAATTCTTCCTGAATTGCTGTAAACTCTGATGGGCTTAGCAGTTGTTCTAGTTCTGAATAACTCCAGACATAAAACGCCCCTTCTTCAGGTTCACTGTCTGCTGGGGTCGCGAAATTATCTGCATCTTGAGCAGCATAAAAGAAACCATTCGCAGCGGTCATTTCCCGCTTGAGCCATTGAACTGTTCCTGCGATCGCTCGTTTAAAAGCGGCTTCCTGAATCCCTGCACTCCACAAATCTACCAAGTACTCAACAATCTGCCCATTGTCATAGAGCATTTTTTCAAAGTGGGGTACTGTCCAAGTGGGGTCAACGGTGTAGCGATGAAACCCCCCAGCGACATGATCGTAAATACCCCCCTTAGCTAAGTCTAGTCCCCGCTTTGTGCAAGCCTGCTCTGGATTATACTCCGATGCCCAATCGAAGCGAGTAACCCGTAGTGCCATACTGGCATAGGGAATCATGGGGAAACGTGGACCTGGATTGAGAGCATTAACGACACCCACACTAACTTGACCACCGATAAAGAGCAAATCATCACCAAGCTGCTCTGATTCCGGTAGTACTGCTGCCTGTTGGAGGTATCCCAGAATGTCTTCTTTGAAGGTGTTAAGCTTGCCTTTTTCTAAATCATAGAAGCGACGAATTGATTGGAGCAACTGCAAAAACCCCGGTCGTCCGTAGCGTGGTTCCACAGGGAAGTAGGTACCTCCATAAAAGGGTACCAAGTCATCGGGTGTCAGGAAAATATTAAGGGGCCAGCCTCCTTGACCTGTCATCATCTGCAATGCTAGCATGTAAATGCTGTCAATATCCGGTCTTTCTTCTCGGTCTAGCTTAATCGGAAGAAAATTAGCATTCATATACTCGGCAACTGCCTGATGGGAAAACGCTTCGCCCTCCATCACCGTACACCAGTGGCAGCTAGAGTAACCGATAGATAGGAAAATTGGCCTATCTTGTTTTTTTGCCGTTAATAGCGCTTCTTCACACCAAGGCCACCAATCGATCGGATTTTCAGCATGCTTACGTAGATAAAGGCTTTGGGATTGGGCAAGGCGGTTAGTCATGACAGCTTCAGTAGTCGCTTCCCCTTCAGTCTACCTTGGTGAGTACTGAATCATTGATGTATTTGTCGTTAGTTATTTGTTGTTATTCCTTTATGATTGACTCTTTGTTATTAGAGTAGTTAAAAATGACCAATGACCAATGACCAATCACTATGAAACTTTGGTTTCCTCAAGAGTATTGCCAAAGTAATAATGATAGTAATCATAGCTACCGGTAGTGTAACCTTTTAAACCATTAGCAACTATACCCAAAACTCTGGTATGAGCAATTCTCAATTCACAGAGAGCTTCTTTAAACAAAATTTGGTTAGCTTTACCTAAACCTACGACCATCAATATCCCATCGGTATTAGGCTCCAGAAGTCTTGCATCCGCCAGACCAAGTAGGGGAGGGGTATCAAAAATTACTAGCTCAAACCGCTCTTTGAGATATTGAACTAAATTGTGCATCTTTGTGGAATTGAGAAGCCGGGTGGGGTCGGGGGAAATTTGACCAGCAGTTAGGACACAGAGATTTTCCTCTAGAGGCGATCGCTGAATCACATCATCAACCTTGATTTCGCTAGAAAGAACATCGCTCAGTCCCCACAAATTAGGTAAATCCATCTTCTGATGTATCTGAGGAAAGCGCAGATTACCATCCACCAGTAAAACCTTTTGCCCCATTGCTGCTGCTGCCAGGGCTAAGAATATAGCCGTAGTGGATTTACCATCTGTTGGTTCAGCAGAACTCACCACTATAGAACTAATGGGTTTCTCAGAATACAGACATTGGAGATTAAATTGCAGAGAGCGAAACGCCTCTAAAACAGGAGAAATCTGGTAGTTACCAGATCCCCCCACACCGATTTGTGGCACTGAGGCTTCCGGATCGGGTATTATGCCCACACCAGTAACGGTAGTGCATTTTTGGAGTTCTTTGTTAAAGGGGATTGTACCTAATATTGCTAAACGAGTATACTCTTTGATATCATCGGTGCTGTTAAGCAACCGATTTAACTTTTCTGCTAAAAACCCAGCCGTAGCACCTGCAACTATCCCTGCTGCTGCACTTAGGAGCAAAGTATCAGGCAAATTGGGGGATATTGGTTTTTGAGGTTGTTGCGGCTCAACTATTGTCTGCCAAGGGATACTGGTTTTAGCTGATTCAAGTTCCAAAGTTTCCCGAACTGACTCAAAGTGGTTTAGGCTTTCTTTTGCTACCTCAATCTTCTGCTTGAGTTCTGTATATCGATGGGCAATCACAGCTAGCTGTTTGAGTTGTTCACTCATCAGACTTTCCCCTTTAGCGATGGCGACCTGGCGCATCTCTAAAACCTTAATTTGGTTGGCCGTCTGTACTAGCTGCTGAATCAAATTCAGGCGAAGTGTACTTGAGGAACCCGATTGAGCATTGCCACTCAACCCCTGCATACGGCTATTCATCACCCTTTCTGCTTCCTGACTTAACAGGGGGAGTAAATTTTGCTGTTGTTGCCTTAATCCCTCAAAGGTAGATTGGTTTTCCTTGAACTGTGCCAAATCCAACACCATCTGACTTTCTACTTTAGAAAGTTGGCTGAGCAATTGTTGATAACGGGGTGTTTCTATAAGGTTAGCCACTGCTTCCGCTTGCTGTGAGGATAGCCCCAACTGACCTTTGAGTTTCCCATAGAGAATAATCGTTTCTCGGAGCTGAGTTTGGGTAGCTTGTCTGTGTTTAACAATAGCATTGACCCGATTCGTCAACAGTTCACCCTGAAGTTGTGGATTAATCAGGTTGTACTTCTGCTGGAGTTGCTGGAGTTGTAGCTGAAGCTGATTAATTTGTCCTTGTATTTTAGGCTGCTGAGTCGAGACAAATTGAATTCCTTGTTTGATGCTAGCCTGCTGTTGTTGCTTAGAGTGCTCTATGTAGCCCAGAGCAACTTTTTCCAAAACAAATTGAATTTTTTCCGGATCTGAATCTTGGTAGGCAACTTCTAAAATTTTGGTTTCTCGCAGTCGGGATAGAATGATTCCTTCCCGGAGAGTATGATAGTTTATTTCTGGATATTGGGTTTGAATTTGCTCCACAATCTCAGACATAACCTGAGGAGAGCTTAATATCTGAATTTGAGTGTCATAGTCGAAACTTGTAGTTGGAGCAGCAATGCTATTTACCCCAGGTTTTCCCTGCAACTTAAACGGGTCTTCACCAGAGCTGGGTTCGATTAACAGCTGGAATTTGCCTTCATAGATCGGAACTGCACTTAAGGTTTTTGCAATAATTCCTGATGTCACAGTAAGGGCCACCCCTGCCATCAAGAGAGCTCGACGACGAGCAGCAGCTAATATACGACGCAGATCGAGTTTGCTGGCTTCCAACTCATAGACTCCCCCTGTTAGTTGTGGAGAAGATCGATACTGCTGTTGACCACTATGGTTAGATAGGGATGGCTTATAAGCTCCTTGGGAACCCATAATTCAAGTTCTTTTTGCTACTTGGGGATTGGGAATTGGAGATTGGATAACTGGTAGGATGCATAAACCCTAGTTACATGCTAGTTACAGCAACATCGGGAATGATAAGCCCGGCTTTTTGATCAATATCGATTAGCCCGAAGGGCTACGCTACGCGAACAGCAATAACCTTTAATTTTTATTGGTTGAAGGTCAAAACAAGAAAGTTCATGTAACATCATTCCGGACTCACGACGCAATCGCTTGCCAACATAGAGGATATCCAATTTACCAAACTTTCCCAATTTACAGATACAAGAGTTATGCCACCCATCAGGATGAATAGGACCCATGCAAAAAGGAAAAAGGAATAGTAGCGTCGTGACATACTCCCAACGCTAACCTAACGGTATAGCGCGGGCTTCTTACCAACTCCAGCCATTGCTTTGGATACTCGATAAGCTTTATTAACGACACGGGATGCCCCTCCGCGCCGGAACAATACAAAAAGTTCTATCTCCTTTGTACTGCTGGAATTTTACCCATTCACAGATAAGTGAAATACTATCAAGTCTTTTTCTGAATGGAACCCTATATTCCAGGTTGTCAAGGTTCAATTAGCAGGTGGCGATTAGCTCTTAATTTGACTTACCTGCTACTGCTATTCTATCACATTCGCATTTCGACGTTCCGACTCTTGCCCAGCGCTTCATCCCAACACTTACCTTATCTGGTAAAGTGCGGGGCTTCTCGCGGATCAGCTAACTTTATCCTTTAACCTTTAACATTTATCTTGATTGCCAGGGGATGAATGTGCCCAATAGATTTTAGGCACTAGTTGTTGCAAAATTCTCTGATTTGGCTTCCACCAAGCTCTCATAGAGCTGACTCAGCTGATGGGCAACACCATTCCAGCTAAACATATGTTCTACCCTTGCTCTTGCCCCTAAACCAAGTTGATTTTTCCAGTCGTGATCCGAGAGAATCCGATCGATAGCAGCCGAAAAAGCACCAGCATCTTTGGGTGGTGCCAGTAAGCCAGTTTCTTCAGATACAACGGTAAACTGAAGACCACCGACATCACTAGCTACTACAGGGGTGGCACTAGCCATGGCTTCGATGGCAACTAAACCAAAAGGCTCGTAGTGACTTGGTACTACGCAAACATCAGCTGCGGCGTAATAAGCTGGCAGTAGTTCATCAGCAATGCGTCCAGGAAATGTAGTGATAGTTTGCAGTTCCAATTCAGCTACAATCCCTTCAATGCGATCGCGTTCCATACCATCTTTCTCTCCAGGACGAGAACCACCACCAATAATCAGCTTCAAGTTAGGATCACCCCGTAACTGGGAGGAACCAACAGCTCGAACCAGGGTTTCAATGCCCTTGCGTTCGTCAAACCGTCCGACGTAAAAGATGATTTTGTTTTCAGGGCTAAGCCCAAGTTTTTGCCGTGCTTCTAGGCGGTTAATATTGCCAAATCGGTCAATGTCGGTACCACAGGGAATAATATCAATGTCGCCCTTACTTGAAACTAGCGTATGCATGTGTTCTTGTTCTTGGGGAGATGTAGCCACAATGCGTTCTGCTGTTTCTAGCACTGCTTTTTCTATGTCCAAGCGAGTCGCAGCAATCTTCGGAATTGTTTCTACTGACTGGTATTTAACTGCGCCTAGGGAGTGATAGGTGTGAACTTGAATGAGCGATGCAGCGCGGTCTTGGGGAGGCAGCGCGGTCTTGGGGGTTCCCCCCATGA
>NZ_CEYLVT010000203.1:0-13625 GCF_982860115.1 Moorena sp. | reverse complement strand
AGGTGCGGAAGCAAGTTCCGCACACAGCCCCTCCCCATGAGCGACTGCATCAAGACGGGAGTAGGGAGTAGGCAACAAATGCTTATATTATCACTCTAGCTGTTTCTAGTCTAATGAGATCCCCTGTTGGTGGGCAAACACCTTTTAGTTCTTTTGAGAATTCTAGATAATAGAACTTTGCCCACCCTACTACTAAAACCTAAAACCTAAAACCTAAAACCTAAAACCTAAAACCTAAAACCATGTACCTCACTAAATTGAAAAATACTAGAATTAAAACTTTGAGACTGGAACTCGTAACACTAATCCTGGATAGATCTGATCAGGACGGTTAATCTGGTGTCGGTTGGCTTCTAATATCCGAGGAGACAATCTGCCGTCACCATAAACTTGTTGGGCGATGGCGAAGAGGGTGTCACCGGGGATGACAGTGTATTGATAGAAACCAAAGTACCGAAGCAGCAAGGCGTTGCCGAAAACTATTGGCACGACTACCTGATTGGTTTCACTGCCGTTTGCTGCTGAGATACTGAAAATTTCAAGGGTACCTTGGGGGGTTGCTGGGACCATTTTCAATGGCAATCCTACCGAAAAGTTAGCGAGGATGCCATTACCGCCAACAGTGAGAAAATTCCGGAATAACTTGGTACCATTATTGTCCCGGACACGGAGGTGAATGATGTCTTCAAAGCCAGTAGCAATGCCGCAGACACGGATGGGATTGTCAACAATATCGTGGGGTAGGGGCTGACGAACGGAAATGGTAGGTAGACTGTTTCTTGGCTCAGGGGTACCTGTGTAAACCTGTGAGGTTTGGTGGCTAATCTTGCTATTGGTATTAATTGTGTTAATCATGACTAGCTCCTGTTGGTTAGTTGATCCGGCGAGAAGCCTCATGACGTTACCGAGGCTTGCTTTGCATTATGGACAATGGCATCAAGCTTCAACAGTACCCAACGAGGGTACTTTTTTGTTTGTGAGCTCAAGGGGTGACAACAAGGCTACAAAGCTCTCTGGATAACAGATAGAGCGTTAAGTCCTCTGGGTAAAATTGAGCTGTTTGTGAGGTTTGAGATTCATCAGACAAAAAGCTAAATCTGACCAGGTATTGAGAGATTGAACTCAATCAGGAGCGTGCAATCCAATCCAAAAAGAACTATGTCGCTCCGTTGAACATTCTGTTTCAGTTGGACGACAAATATACTCAGTCACTCTGATATTTTGTAACAATGTTCCCTGTAAAGTAGCTAAAGTATAAGCGATATAAATGAGTAATACTTTTGGCTTATAAGCGTCGCTCATTCACTTTTGTATTTTCGAGAGGTGCGCTTTCCTATGACGAATTAAATTACGGGATCGCACCTCTCCGTTCTCCGTAATGTTTTATGATATGATGTAGATAGTGAATCCAATCTGTACCGTTGTGGCAGGTTCAAAACTGCCCTACTGATCAGTGTAGGAAGTTACTGATAGCTAAATTACTAACTCAAAGGTGATTTAAATGGCTAGAATCAAAATAGAAGAACTGACCGAGAAATCAACCAAAGACTCATCAGGAAGGGGTAACACCTTATTGGCCTTGACTGACGACGAGTTAACCAAGGTGTGCGGCGGTTTTATAGGTGACGGCAATAAAAATCTTGATTCGATAACGGCTATTTTGCCGCCTCCTGATTGACTTACAAAACCCTTGAAATGCTGATTCTCCCGTAGGGAGCGGTTAGTGATAGCGTAACGAACACGAAAGCTTGACACGTAGGTTGGGTGTCGTTGCCTAAACCCAACCTACGCGATGATCTTTTGTCAGTCAACCAGGGGAATAGGGAATAGGGGAAAATTTCTGTGTATAGCACTACGCATTCAGATGTTTGACATTTCTAAATTCCGAAACTTAGTCATAGCTGACTTCTGACTTCTGACTTGCGCGTAGCGCTATACCTGATAGCTATGAAAAACGCTGTAAATGTAATAGAATTTTACTATTTCCTAGCTCCCTTACTAGTCACATAATGAAAACAATTTCCAAAAATATACTGACAAGCAAACTGCTGGAGTTATTGCAACTTGTCGAGTCAGAAGGGGAAGAAATTGTAGTCACTGATCGGGGCAAACCAGTGGTGATAATTTCTAAATATGCCAGCAATTCCCCCTCAACAGAACAGTTATTTGGACAAATGCGCGGTAAAGTAAAGTATTTTGATGATTTAACAAATCCTACAACAGAAGAATGGGGAGAAGTGTGAAAATTGTTCTCGATACAGCAGACACAGAAATCAGAAATTTTTACTCAGATGTGATTTGGTAGTACCAACCTGATGGGGTGACAATCACTATTATTAGCGTAGACATAGAGAAATGCGTTATTTTCTAATCCAACATTAGCTTTTAAACCAGGAGAGAACAATGCTTCAAAGCTATGAAGCCATTATCGAAAATGGTCAAATTCAATGGTTAACAGATGCACCAAAAGTTTCCAAAGCTCGTGTAATTGTGACGATTCTTTCGGATAGTGAACCAAACCTATTGCGCCGAACTCCCTCAGCTGCTATTGCTGGTAAAGGTAGAACCTTGGGAGATTTGGTCACTTCTATCCTTGAGGAAGAGGATTGGGAATGTCTGAAGTAATCGTTCTTGATAGATAGCTTATTTTCTCAGTATTCGGAACTTGATACATATTTGATGAAGAAAACGCCCTGATTGACTGACAAAACTCTAGCAAAGGGAACAGCGGATCTGGGAGTCGGGAGTCGGGAGTAGCTGACCGCTGATAGCTGACCGCTGATAGCTGACATTGATTAATTAGGAAACCAATGCTTATCCAGTAACTGATCAAACGAATAAGGACATTGTTCAGGTAGAGAAGTAAGCTGAGTTTTATTCTGGACAATCAATAAAGCATTTTGGTAGATTTTCGGTAATTCATCCCCTAAGTAATTGCGAAGATTAGTGGTAAGTTTATCCTCTAGTTGCACCCGAAAGGTAATAATTTCCCCTGCCCAGTGATTCCGATTTCCCTCCATCTCGGATTCCCAATATTGGTACAGCATTAGATGAATAATTATCTGCAATAGTAAACTTTTGACAGCATTTCTTTCACTGCGTCCCAATGCTTCTAGTTCCTCGATTAAGTTTTCATAATCTAACCCTTCTAATTCACGAGTTTTCAGGAGCCTAACTGTTTCAGTTAACCACTGATCGTATTCCGTTTCATAAAGTTCTTTTAAGTCAGGTATTTGAGATTTCATAAGGCAAGAGGCAAGAGGCAAGAGGCAAGAGGCAAGAGGCAAGAGGTAAAAAATGCTGTGTACCTCTTAGTTATGGAAAACGCTGTATTAGTTTATTAGCTCATTATAATGATAGCAATTATACGACTTCTGAGGTAAAAAATTCTGGTTTTTAGGGAGCAGGGAGCAGGAACCCAACCCTAACCCCTCCGAGGAGGGGAAGGGAAGAGGGAGGAGGGAAAAATAATGTGTACCTCATGAGTCCTATAAACGCTATAATTAAAAAAAAAATTCCTAAACTAGACTTGATTTGCTCTCATAATTTATCCAAAATTGAATCCATCAATCTCTATAAATAGTATTTGTAAATAAATGTAAATATTTTAAATTACCCCTTGCATTTTTTTCAACATTTATCTATACTATAGATATTGAGACTAAGACTAATAACCGCGCTGGTTAAAACCATTCACCGACGCCAGCGCGGTTTTCCTCCCACCTAAATAGGAGTTACTTCCATGATGGCAAAAAGATCACAATTATCAAGACGGCGGTTTGCAATTCACTCTTACCTGCTCCCTACTCCCTGCTCCCTGCTCCCTAAAAGGCGTTGCTGAATTAAGGAATGAATGCGCGATAATTTGGTTTTATTAAAGCCCCCTAAATCCCCCAATTCTGGGGGACTTTTAGAGTTTTTTCCCCCCAGAATTGGGGGGCTAGGGGGGCGAAACCATACTCAGAATCAGCAACGGGCCCTAAAAACCCTATACTTTTGACTTGCGCGTAGGGCTATAAGGCTCAAGGGTTAACAATACACTAGACCAGGTAATCATTTCTAAGACACCAGTACCCATTTATTGCTAACGAGTACTAATTTCTCACACAGCAGTACTATTTTCTGGTAAACCAGTACTGCTGTGTAACAAAGGGGTACCCATATATAACAAACGAGTACTAGTTTCTCATTAACTAGTACTCGTTTCTTGTAAGTCAGTACTGGTGTGTAACAAAGGGGTACCCGTTTCTTCCTAAGGAGTACTAGTTTCTCATTAACTAGTACTTGTTGCTAATAAACTAGTACTTTTTTGCTGTTAACGAGTACAATTTGATCACATGGCAGGACTGGTTAGGGGCATCTCAGTGTTACAATTAGGTATAGCGCTATGGGCCAGGTAAGAGGCATGCTAGCAATAGGGAAAAAATAATGTTTACTTGATAGCTAGGAGAAAGGCTATAAAATAATAGGAGATACTATAGAGCTATTGATGGGAGTTAATGATAGGGGTGAATCACAACACATCTGATGCCCAAGTTGACTTTCTCTTAGATGTACTACAAGCAAGCGCAGACAGTGAGGGTGATGCCCAGATAATTTACCCATTACTGGCAAACAATACAGACAAAATTAATCCTAGATTAACAGAATTATTTCGGGCTTGGGCAACAACTAAGCTGGCTGAAGTTAAACCAAATGAAGCGGAAAATATAGCAGCAGTTATTGTTGACTTCAGCAATCTAATTCAGCAATTCCCCTTGGGTGAAAAAGCCAGCAATAGTTCAATTGCCATCACTGGCTATGAAGTGGCACTAACTGTTATCACCCGTAAAGCTTTTCCCGAATATTGGGCAACGACTCAGCACAATCTCGGTATTGCTTACCATAACAGAATCACAGGTCAGAAAACACAAAACCTAGAAAAAGCGATCGCTTGCTACCAATTGGCTTTAGGCGTTTACACCCGTAAAGCTTTTCCCGAACAATGGGCAATGACTCAAAACAATCTCGGTAATGCTTACTCTGAAAGAATCACAGGTCAGAAAACACAAAACCTCGAAGATGCCATCGCTTGCTACCAATTGGCTTTAGAAGTACGCACCCGTAAAGCTTTTCCCGCAAAATGGGCAACGACTCAACACAATCTCGGTAGTGCTTACCGTAACCGAATCACAGGTCCGAAAGCACAAAACCTCGAAGATGCCATAGCTTGCTACCAACTGGCTTTAGAAGTACGCACCCATCAAGCTTTTCCTATTGATTGGGCAATGACTCAAAACAATCTCGGTATTGCTTACCGTAACCGAATCACAGGTCAGAAAGGACAAAACCTAGAAAATGCCATCGCTTGCTACCAATTGGCTTTAGCCGTTTACACCCGTGAAGCTTTTCCCGAACAATGGGCAATGACACAAAATAATCTCGGTATTGCTTACTCTGACAGAATTACAGGTCACAAAGGACAAAACCTAGAAAATGCCATCGCTTGCTACCAATTGGCTTTAGCCGTTTACACCCGTGAAGCTTTTCCCGAACAATGGGCAATGACACAAAATAATCTCGGTATTGCTTACTCTGACAGAATTACAGGTCACAAAGGACAAAACCTAGAAAATGCCATCGCTTGCTACCAATTGGCTTTAGCCGTTTACACCCGTGAAGCTTTTCCTGTTGATTGGGCATCGACTCAAAACAATCTCGGTAGTGCTTACCGTAAACGAATCAAAGGTCAGAAAAGACAGAATATTGAAAAAGCGATCGCTTGCTACCAATTGGTTTTAGAAGTACGCACCCGTCAAGCTTTTCCCGAACAATGGGCATTGACTCAATTCAATCTCGGTATTACTTACCGTAACCGAATCAAAGGTCAGAAAAGACAGAATATTGAAGAAGCGATCGCTTGCTACCAATTGGCTTTAGAAGTACACTCCCGTCAAGCATTTCCCGAAAAATGGGCATCGACTCAAAATAATCTCGGTAATGCTTACTATGAAAGAATCAAAGGTGAGAAAGCACAGAATATTGAAGAAGCGATCGCTTGTTACCAACAGGCTCTTACCGTTTATACCTTTGAGTATTTTTCCGAAGATTGGGCAGATACCAAATATAATCTTAGTATTGCTTACCGTAAGCGAATCAAAGGTGAAAAAGCACAGAATATTGAACTTGCCAACGCTTATTTCCAAGAAGCTCTGAAAGTTAGAAACTTTGAGTAAGTAGGGTGGGCAAAAAGCCTTTGGTTATTTTAACAATTATATATAAGATCACTTTTAACACCCTACTCCCTACTCCCTACTCCCTACTCCCTACTCCCTGCTCCCTACTCCCTGCTCCCTGCTCCCTGCTCCCTAAAAAAAATCCTTTATACACATCACCCCCCATGAGCTTAATCAAAAAAATCTACAATAAATTTCAACCATTTTATCCCTTACCTGCCAACGATCCAGCTTATGTTAACTGTAGTCAAGTCAGGGGAGATGACAATATTTTCATGGAAATTGGTAAAACAATCACCTTGTCAGATAAACCGACTTGTCAACTTTATACTGGACATCGGGGTGTGGGAAAATCAACCGAGTTATTGCGTCTGGAAGATTATTTGCAGAAAAAAGGCTGCTTTGTGGTTTATTTTCCAGCAACGGAAGGAGATATTGATGAAATCGATGCTCAATATACAGATATTCTGTTAGCTTGTACTCGTAATATTTTAGAGAAACTTAAAGAGTATGGGTCTCCTAATCCGTTATTAAAGTGGTTAAAGTCTCGCTGGACTGAATTAAAGGATTTGGGGTTATCTGAGGTAGAGTTTGAAAAATTAACGGTTGAAGCTCAAATTCAGATTTTTAGTAAATTGACTACAACCTTAAGACGAAATCCTAGTAGCCGTGAAACCATTAGAAAACAGGTTGATAATTATAGTGTCTCGTTGATTACAGCGTTAAATGAATTTATCAAAGATGCTCAACATAAATTACCTGAGGAAAAATCCAACATAGTTGTGATCGCAGATAACTTAGATAGAATCATCTCCCTGGAAAAAGGGAATAACAGAACAAGTCACAAGGAAATATTTATTGATTATAGCAGTCAATTAACAGCCTTGAATTGTCACGTAGTTTATACAGTACCAATTTCCTTAGCCTATTCCAGTCAAGCTCCTGAATTAAGAAATATTTATGCTACTCCTCAAGTGTTACCAATGATTATGGTAAAAAACCGTGACAACAAACCCTATTCACAAGGATTAGATAAATTAAAAGAAGTTATTGAAAAAAGGATTCACTTAGTTGACTCTAGGATTGATATTGATACACAAATCTTTGATAGTCAAGACACTCGCATTGAGCTTTGTGCTATGACTGGTGGTCATGTGCGAGAGTTGATGCTATTAATGCAGTCAGTAATGCGTTATATTGATAATTTCCCGATTACTACAAGAATAGTGAGGCGGGCAGTTAGTGATGCCAGAGATAGCACCTATCGTAATGCGGTTAGTTCTGAAGAATGGCAAAAATTAGCTAAAGTGTATATTTCCAAGACTATCCCTAATGATGAATACTATCGTAGTTTGCTATTCCGTCGTTGTGTGTTGGAATATCGAGAGTTTGATGGAGAGGGTAATCCTGTGCGTTGGTATGATGTTCACCCTTTAATTGAAGGAACACCTGAGTTTAAATCTGCTCTTGATGATTTAACTAATAGTAAGCATTCAGCGGTCAGCGGTCAGCAGTCAGCTTTCCATAACTCCGATTAAACGAATGCTTACTTGTTTTATTCATAATAAGCACATAAATTAGCGTTGCCATAGCCAACCGATAGCTGATAGCTGACAACTGATAGCTGATAGCTGACAACTAATCAATGAGTACAATGTCGAGATTAAATTCAACCACATTTAGATCAGATGAACAAGAATCCTATCTGAGGTTAAAACGTGATTTATCTTGGCGTGAAGGCTTTGGGATTTTATTTGTGCGGTGTACTCCTGTACAAGAAAAAAGAATTATTGAAGAAATTAAACAAGATATTAATGATAAAACGGTTGAGGTTTTAAAGCTAGAGCATTCTATTTATAATTTATATGATCTCATTGAGGAAAAGGTTAACGACAATCCCATTGATATTTTATTTATTAGTGGCCTTGAAAAGTCTTTAGCCTTAGACGATTATATTAAACGTACCCTTGAAAATCCTAAAAAAGCGTATCAAAGAGAGGCTTTAGCCAGCTTATTAGGTCATCTCAATTGGCAACGGGAAAGATTTAGAGATGATTTTAATTGCTGCTTAGTGTTTACCGTAAGGAAATATACATTAAAGTATTTAGTCCGTCGTGCTCCTGATTTTTTTGATTGGCGCTCTGGAGTAATCGAGTTTCCTGTAGATAGAGATATTGATTTGCTTAAATATTATACTCTATTTCAAAATTATATTGAGCAGCAAAAACCAATAGTTCATAGTAGTGACGAGTATTATGACTTGTTGAAAAAGCTGCTATTACTAGAATATGAAAATAATGGCGATTTACAAGCTATTCATGATGTTGTTAAATCTAATGCTGATAAATTAAATAGCTCTTTTGCTAAAATCTTAGAACAGTGGATCCTTAAGACTTGTGGTGAATTAAATCCTGAAGAAAAAGAAGCAATTGCCGGAATAGTAGAAAGTTTGTGTATTGATATTGCTCAATATAATTTAGGAAAAAGTGCAAATAATTTAGAAATAGCTATTACTGGATTAGAAACTGTTTTACAATTACGTCCCCGGGAAACTCTATCCCAAGAATGGGCGCAAACTCTATATTATATTGGTGCTGTTTATAGTAATCGTATTGTTGGCGACGAAGCTGAGAATATAGAAAAAGCGATTGCTTGTTACCAACAGGCTCTTAGAGTCAGAACCTTTGAGGCTTTTCCTGAAGATTGGGCAATAACACAAAATAATCTCGGAAATGCTTACTTAAAGCGCATCAAAGGTGAGGAAGCACAGAATATTGAAGAAGCGATCGCTTGTTACCAACAGGCTCTAACAGTTTATACCTTTGAGGCATTTCCTGAAGATTGGGCATTAACACAATATAATCTCGGTCTTGCTTACGGTGACCGAATCAAAGGTGAGAAAGCACAGAATATTGAAAAAGCGATCGCTTGTTACGAACAGGCTCTAACAGTCAGAACCTTTGAGGCATTTCCCGAAAAATGGGCAAGGACACAAAATAATCTCGATAGTGCTTACTTAAACCGCATCCAAGGTAAGAAATTAGGTAAGGAATTATTACAGGGGGTAATAGAAGGAGTAATAGATGGTGTCTTGATTCTGAACGCTCAGGGAGAGTTAGTTCATAGCAATTATTATGGTCGCTTTATTTGTGCTCAACTGGCAGTGGATAGGTCAAAATCTAATCTTGTTCCCAAAGAAATCAAGCGTGTTTGCCAAGCTGTGCTCGACAGCTGTGAGTTATATCCAAATCAGTCAATAGTTATCGAGTCTGAAATTATTACTGAACGCTCAAGATCTTTTCGGATTCGAGCCGTTAAGCTCACCTTAGACTCCTTTGAAAATCCCTGCATTTTAGTAATACTAGAAAATCACGATCAATATGCTGAGAGTTTAGCGCTCGCAGAGGTGAATAAATATGACCTTACTCCTCGTGAGGCCGAAGTTTGGTTACGGCGTCGTGCTAATTACAGCTATCGGGAGATTGCTGATGAATTGCGCATTACTCTTAACACGGTGAAGAAGCACTTGAAAAATATTTATGCTAAAATAAAATTTCACCAACTGAAACAGGAATTTTTAGAAGCTAATTAAATTAGTTAGTTATATAGCAAAGGGAGTAGGTCGCACCTCTGCATCGCCAGTTTCAATATATTTTCGGGCTGGCAGGATGCCCACTCTACTCCTATTCATTCCTTAATTCAGCCCATCTTACCCAACTGCTGGTGGGCAAAAACCCGTTGATTCTTTTAATAATTCTAGATCATAGAATTTTGCCCACCCTACGCACTCTGGTTAAAGTATCAGTATAAGTCTTCAAAAGTCCCCCTTATTAAGGGGGATTTAGGGGGATCAGTAGCTGGTCAGGTGGGCAAAAAACCTTTGGTGCTTGTAACAATTCTAGATCATAGAATTTTGCCCACCCTACACAACTACTCCCGATTCCCGATTCCCGATTCCCGATTCCCGATTCCCTACAAAATTAATCATCAATCACCGCACTCCGATCAAGCAAAACCAAATCCCGCAATTGTTCTGTATTCATTTCCGTCAACCAATCTTCCCCAGCATCTACAGTTTGTTCTGCTAACTGTTTCTTACTTTCAATAATGTCATTAATCTTTTCTTCTACAGTGCCAGTACAGATAAACTTATGGACTTGAACATTGCGTTTTTGACCAATGCGAAAGACGCGGTCAGTAGCTTGATTTTCCACCGCTGGATTCCACCAGCGGTCTACATGAAACACATGATTAGCTCTCGTTAAATTCAATCCCGTGCCACCGGCTTTCAGAGACAGAATAAATATGGATGGACCATCGGGGTCATTCTGGAACCGATCAATCATTTCCTCCCGTTGTTTCTTACGAGTTGCCCCATAGAGGAATAAAACTTCTTTGCCAAATTTTTCCTCTAAATAGGGTTTCAGCAATTTCCCCCATTCCGAAAATTGGGTAAAAATTAAGCCACGGTCTCCCTCAGAAATCGCCTCGTCTAACATTTCTTCCAACCGTCGTAACTTACCCGACTGCTGGCTAGACATCAACGAATTATCTCCCGTTTTCCCTTTCGTCTTTTTCCCTTTACTGTCTAACAGAGCGGGATGATTACACAGTTGCTTGAGTCTCAACAACAAGGTCAAAATCATGCCCTTGCGCTTAATCCCCTCAGCTTCTTCAATTTGTGCTAAGGAATCATCCACCAACTGTTGATAAACCGTAGCTTGGGCTGCGGAAAGACCACAAAAAACATTCATTTCCTGCTTTTCGGGCAAATCTTGAATAATAGACTTATCGGTTTTGAGGCGACGGAGGATAAACGGTTGCACTAGCGATCGCATGGTCTGCAAGGAATCCCGGTCGCCAAACTTCTCAATGGGTACCGCAAATCGACGTTGGAAGAATTGGCGATCGCCTAAATACCCAGGATTGAGAAAATCGATAATTGACCACAATTCCGACAACCGATTTTCCACGGGAGTACCGGTTAACGCAATCCGAAAGCTAGTGGAAAGTTGCTTCACCGCTTGGGATTGCTTAGCGCTAGGATTCTTAATATTCTGAGCTTCATCCAGCACCACCCCCTGCCATTCCACCCCATCCAGGGTAGTGGCATCCCGATGTACTAAGGAATAACTGGTAATGATCACCTGCTTAGTCTTAACTGCCTTAGCAAAGGCTTTCCCTTTGGAGCGTTTATCCCCGTGATGGACAATAGTTTTCAGGGATGGCGCAAATTTCTTTACTTCCCGCTCCCAGTTTCCTAGCACAGATGTCGGACATACCACTAAGCAGGGTCCATTGAGGGTACCTTCTTCCTGAAGATGCAACAGAAACGCAATCAGTTGTGCGGTCTTACCAAGGCCCATATCATCCGCCAGACAAGCGCCCAAACCCCAACGTTCCAGAAACGCCAGCCAGCCCATCCCTCTAGCTTGATAGGGTCGCAATTGCCCCTGAAAACTAGCAGGTTGAGGAATCGGCTCCAGGGATTGATTCCCCTGTAAGTTAGTAATTAACTCTTGCAACGCTCCCGATGCTTCAAACTTCACTACTGGTAGTTTTGCCAAAGTATTATTATCACCAGTAGTGATCCGCAAAGCATCCTCTACCGACAGAGTCATGTTATCTGTCGAACCCTTAAACATCTCTTGAGCTGCACGGACATCAGACGGTTGTAACGCCATCCATTCCCCATCCACCTCCACTAGCGGTGATTTCAGTGCCATCAAGCGATTAAACTCCCGCTTCGAGATGGTTTTATCTCCAATCGCCAGTTGCCACTTAAACTTCAGTAAGCTTTGGAGTCCTAACCGTTGATTCTTCTTTTGTGGTGGCACTTCCGCCACAAGACTAATCCCCAAGCGTTTGGCTCCCGTGCCTGGTTTCAATCCTGGGGGTAGCACAATACCCAAGCCATTGTTTTGCAACCGCCATGCACTCGCCCTAATGAACTCATACACATCTACTATGGTTAGCTCACAAAACTCAGGACGGGGTTGGTGTAGGCTAGGTTCAATGGGAGGATAGAGTCGAGTCGCTAATCCTAACCCTTTAAGGAACGTTTCCTGAGGTTGTTCAATGGTTCGTTGGTTAATCTCCAATCGCTCTCCGGAGTAATTCCAGATTGTCTCAGCATCCACCACCAGGTCTGGGTCATCAACCGCTTGTAAGCCATAGGCCAAGCTCCAATTCTCTTGATCAGAGGTAGGAGGCTTCAGGATAAAACAAGTACGAAACAGATTTTGGCTGAAGGTCTTAGACGTCGGTGTCACTAAATTCTGTTGCACCGGAGTGTTCCAAGTAGATAGTGCTGCGGCTAATCGACCTAGGGTTGTTGACTCTAGCCCTAGGGTTTCTGAATTATCTGAATTAGAAGAAAGCGATCGCAACCATTCCACCATCGGTGAATCTACTACTGGCACCGACTCGCCCTTGACAAAATCTCGCACCTGTGTATTAACCATACTACTCAAGAATCCCAGTAGCAATTCCTGAGCCTTAACCAAATCGGTTCTAGCTTGAAGGGTCAACTGTGGAGAACTAACCTCTTGTGGATAAGCACAGCAAGCCGAGGGCATGAGCTTGATATACGTTTCTAGACGGACTTGATCCGTAGTACTATCAAGGAGAGGTTGCCAGCAAGCCCTTACCTTACCATCAGGCAATCGGTACACTCCTGGTAAAAACTTACCCCGACTCAGCAGATCCAAGCTCCACCGCATCACCTGGGACCAAAAACGCAACTCCCCTCCCAGGTAAGCGTCTGAGCCTTCAAAAGAGCCAAGGGGTAAAGCTTGCAGAAATCTTACCGCTGCCATCGGTTCCAGACTTACCCCTTCCACTTGCCATGGTTGCAATTCCCACTGGGCAGCCTCTGGACTATCGTCTGCACTATCTAAAAACAGTTTGCTAGACAGCACTGGATAAGCTGGCTCACCTTTGGATGATGCTTCAGTAGGTAATAGAACAATTTGAGACTGCCAGGGATGGTGATGCTGTTGAGCTGCACGCTTACGACTACCTGAACGGGCCTTCTCAGACACCTCTAAAAATTGACCGATGGACAGACTACGAGAATCTAAAAAAGACGTCAATTCTTCCTCAGTCATGGCAAACGGGTGACATGACATCTCATTGGCAGTTGTTGATATCTGCGCCTTCGTGCGCCAGGTTTCTCCCCAAATAAATAGATGACCATTAGTTTCCCCAGATATCCAACTGCCATGTAACGTTGCCATAATAAGTTTTGTGTCTTTTTTTGTTATCTAGTCCAGGTTTTGTCGATCAAATTGGCTGAATTTATCCCTTAGGATTAACAGCTATCGTATCTGATTAATAGATTTTATAACAAAGGCAACAGGGAATCGGGAATCGGGAATCGGGAATCGGGAATCGGGAATCGGGAATCGG
>NZ_CEYLVT010000202.1:13326-13638 GCF_982860115.1 Moorena sp. | reverse complement strand
AAGTAGAACTGGCATCTTGCCAGTGGTGATAGAAGTAGAACTGGCATCTTGCCAGTGGTGATAAAAGTAGAACTGGCATCTTGCCAGTGGTGATAGAAGTAGAACTGGCATCTTGCCAGTGGTGATAAAAGTAGAACTGGCATCTTGCCAGTGACCAGGATTATTACATCTTGCCAGTGAGAAGACCTTAGCCAGTGACCAATATGATGGCATATTACCAGTGACCAATATTTAATTTGATTGATATTGACACATTCATAAAGGCTATTCTGGAGCCACTGGCAAGATGCCTATTCTGGAGCCACTGGCAAG
>NZ_CEYLVT010000202.1:13107-13226 GCF_982860115.1 Moorena sp. | reverse complement strand
ATGCCAGTTCTACACAGGGCTTATTCCCCAGCCACTGGCAAGATGCCAGTTCTACACAGGGCTTATTCCCCAGCCACTGGCAAGATGCCAGTTCTACGCAAGGCTTATTCCAGCCACTG
>NZ_CEYLVT010000202.1:0-13007 GCF_982860115.1 Moorena sp. | reverse complement strand
GCAAGATGCCAGTTCTACACAAGGCTTATTCCAGCCACTGGCAAGATGCCAGTTCTACACAAGGCTTATTCCAGCCACTGGCAAGATGCCAGTTCCCCAGCCACTGGCAAGATGCCAGTTCTACAGTGGGAACAGAAAAAAGGGAAAACAGGGTAAAGGGCAAAAGGGAAACAGGGACAAGGGTTACCGAATCCAAGCACACCCACACACCACACGAAAACCAATAATGTTGACGTAGTGCCTTAGGGCCGGATCAGAGTTGTGGCGAGACCCAGAACGGCAGTGCTCAGGGTTGCCGACCCAACAACCGCCCCGCAAAAGCCGGTGCTTATTATAATTATCATTATTAATATCTGGCTCATCTTGCCAGACACTGCCATCTCTTGGCGCACCTTTATAGTTTGAATGCCAATGGTCTGCACACCACTCCCACACATTCCCATGCATATCGTAGAGTCCAAAGTTATTGGCTACCCCAAAACCACCCACTCGGGTTGTTTCCTGAACAGATTTGCCTTTGGAACCAAAGCCATAACTATAGTCATAGTTGCTATCATAGTTAGCTAGGTCAGTTGTAATGGTCTCGCCAAAATGAAACGGAGTCGTTGTACCTGCTCGACATGCATACTCCCACTCGGCTTCACTGGGCAAGCGATAAGGGCGTTTCGTATACTGGGACAGGCGCTCACAAAACTCCACAGCATCATCCCAGGAGACTCGCTCTACAGGTCGGTATTTCCCGTTAAAACGGGATGGATTGGGGTCAAGTTTTCTATTGACTTGGGGTAGGGCGGCGACGGCTTGCCATTGGGCTTGGGTCACTGGGTATTTGCCCATGAAGAAGGATTTAACGGTGACTTGATGCTGGGGACTTTCACTTTTTTTATGCCCCTTTTCTGTTTCTGGGGAACCCATGATAAAGCTCCCTTTAGGAATTGCAACCATCTCTAGCTCAACTCCATTCCCTAAGTCTTGGCTAAAACCATAAGCTTGGTGCTGGTGACGGTGGATGATTGGTTCTAGTTTTCTTCTGAACCAGCCTGTTTGTTTCAACTCAATAGTTGCCACTTCAAAATCAAACGGTTCTAGCTCAATGTCTGGGGATGCTTCTGTCCTTCCTCCAAGACCAATGACCACTTCACATTCAAAGGTTGGCAGGGGTGGACGTTGGGGAATAGTTGATGGATCTGAAGACTGACTAGAACTTCGTTCCAAGTCTTCAGCTAACGCTGCATACTCTCCTCCCAAACTATACAAAACCTGAGTAGTAATCTGGGCAAAAGGCATTATCTGCTGTTTAGTAGCTTGATCCCACTTAGAATCGGCAGACAGCAAAGCCATAAAATTTTTAATGGATATACCGAGTTTGTCGGCAATATACTGAGAAACTCTCTCCAGTACTGTCTCAACATCAGGAGTGATAACCGAATCTAACAGTAACTCCCTAACCCCCTCGACAAACTCATACTGAACTATCTCCCCTTGAGAGGAAACGGGTTGTAAAAGACCACTCATGAAGACTTCAGCAACATGAACCTGCATCGACTCTGGCAGCAGAGTTGCTTGGATAAGATCAACGACCGGCAAACTGACAGGCACTGCTGCCATCAATCCCGCTAAACGTCTTGCTGTAGGGGATGCTGTTGTCCGAAATCGCTTCACCAAGTCTACCGCAGATAGTTGATCGTGAGCTGTTGATGAAACTTCGGCTAAAGAAGCGATTAAAGATAACTCCAATAAAATCCCAGCAGTTTGGGTATTCCCGACTCCAGCCACCACTCGCGACCATTGTTTGAGAGAATCAGGTTCTAAGGTAACCACAGGTAACTTTAGACTCTTGGCACGATCGACCTCTGTCCAAACAGGTAATCCATCAACTACTAGTTGACTATTGGCAACGCCTGGGACTAAAGCACTTAATTGAATGGGAAAGCCAGCACCTAATGCAGTTCGTCCCCACAACCGTTCTGGCAAGAGTTGTACAATTGCTAGGGAGCCTGCATTAGACCAGAGTTTCACGAGGTAATGGATTTTACTTTGACGCCAGATTGGAGATATGCAATCACTAATTAACAGGATTAAGCGCCTACCTGCAGGGTCTAATAATTCCTTTGGACTACAGAAACGTTGCTTATTTGCTGAGAAGTTACCCTTGGGAAATAGCTCGATTTCCCCATCATGATTAGTTTTTAAGCCCCAAGTGCGAACATATCGAAAAGCGCCTTGGAGTTCAGTCAGTCTCTGAAACTCAGCGATTATTTCTTTCCAAATTACTGTGGAACGGGATTCCTCCACCACCAGGGCTAAATCCAACCACCGTTCCGGTGCTGGCTTGAGTATGGGTGTCCAAATCTTTTTTTCGACAATCTGGGTAACGGTTTCCTCTTCATCAATAACCGTTTTAGTTTGAGAAGGAACTTTCCGCATCAGGGGACGCAATGCCCTTGCTAACGCTAGAGTTTGGCGTAATGCTGGAGCAGCGGGTGCTTGAAAGGGAATGCCTTCAGATACCGTTTTATCTTTTGACTTATGGGGTGAGAAAGAGGGAAGATGAGCAGAGGCAGTAGGTGATGGAGATGCAGGTGTTTTCCGGTTGCTGTCAATAACCGTTTGACGCTGTTTAACTGGTGTTTCAGGAGAGGAAGTTTCCTCAACCTTACCAATCTGAACCGCTAACCAGAGGATATCGGCAATTTGTTCAGCATCCAGGTTGATTTCAGCCTGTTTTAACCGGACATTCAGTTTAGTAATACCAACAGAGCTGATTTCTGGCTGCATCATTCACCCTCAGTACTACTTAGATTCTTGAGCAATTGTTCAATCAATTGTTCTTTTTCTTGACCAGTGGGTGCCGATTCGCGAGTCATCAAGTAAATAGCATTGAGGAGTTGATCGGTTGCTAAATCTCCATTACTACGTTTTTTCAGAAATTGCTTAATTAACTCCGGAGCCTGTTTGGTAATCTCCGGCTCTGTACCCAAATGAGCTGTCACAATTTTCTCTAACTCTACATCACTGGGTTCCTTTATATTCAGCCGCAGACAGCGTCGCAAGAAGGGGGGCGGAAAGTCTCGTTCTCCATTGCTAGTGAGAATTACTAAGGGAAACGCTTTACAGCGTATTCGTCCTTCTGTAATATCTACTTTGATATCTTTAGCAGTTGGCTCATTTTCATCTTTATAAGCGGTTCCTACTGCCACTGTTTCCAACTTTTCTGAAATCCGAACTAATTCGGGTATTTCAAATTCCCCCTCTTCAAACACATGCAGCAAATCATTAGGCAAGTCTATATCACTTTTATCAATTTCATCAATCAGTAGCGCTCGCGGCTTATCTGATGGTAAGAGTGCTGTACCCAACGGTCCGAGTTTAATATAGTTCCCAATTTCTTTGAGATTATCCTGATTCTTATTATCCTGTTGCTGAGCATCCTGTAGACGACCGATGGCATCATAGGAATAAAGACCATCCTTCAACGTTGTCCTGGTTGTAATCGGCCAGTATAACACTTCACCTAATTTTAGCTCATAGGCAACCGCATAAGCTAAGGATGTTTTTCCAGAACCTGGTTTTCCGGTTACTAATAAAGGACGACGCAGGTAAAGGGCTGCATTGACTAACTCAATTTCTTCAGAACGAGCCTGAAACGTAGCACCCCGTCGTTGCGCCTTGTTGATATTCCCATCAAACTGACGCCAACTCGGTGGAGGGGGTAATAGCTTGTCAATTTCCCCATCAATAGGTTTACCAGTGCCTTGAAATATTTTCCAATTATTCATATCACATAGAGTATTCGATACTAGGGGGCACGCGATAGGGGTCTTCCCATAATAAGGAAAGATGCTGTCCAATGTGAGTATCTGGAGGCATAGGGAAACCCTCTGAGCGTTTATCTTTGACTACTTCAGGTAGTTCATCAATACAGCAGCATAGTAGTCCATCAACCTGCTCTTGGCAATTTAAGGATAAATTCTTCCTTAACCATAAGGCTACGGGTATAGCTGCTTTCAGGATTACGGCAAATACGCTACCTTTCCCTATTGTTGGAGGAGCTTTTAGCAACTTAATTCCAATAATATTGTTTTCACTTAATTGGCCAAACAATACCTGAAAATCCTGAGCATCACCTAACACAAAAGCATCACAGGCAGACCCTGGAAGTTGTTGCAATAAATGCCACTTCTGTTGCCAATTACCTTTGTAAAGACTGTAAGGTTTTAACAATCGCTCCGATGAGCGTACTATTACCTGATAATGACAGCCAATTGGTGTCGGAAAACCAAATTCATCATCAATTCCCCAAGTATCAACTGCTTGATTCATAAGAGCAAGGGGAAGAAATAATTCAATCGTTAAGTTTATCCAGGAATATTTAGTACCGATTTCCTCTAAGAAGACTGGGAGGATTGGCGGTATCTGCTCCGCCGTAACAGCTTCCGGAAAAGATCCAGGCTTAGAAAGTGGCTTGCAGTCTATAACACTATCATTTTGCCTAAACCAAGCATCAACAAAATACTGCTCTTCTTTATTTGGATTGCTCACTGAGCTTTGGTTACTAGCCTGAACAACCACCATTAAACAAGAGTTCTTACTTTTTGGCTTATTGTATAACTCTCTCAACAACTCTGAATATCCCTCGATATTCTGCTGACACCATTCCGTTAACTGATCAGAAACTGATGGAGGCAGTTTTGAATCGGTGACCTCTGTGACTAAGTAACCCACCCAGCGCTCAATTCTGGTATATTTCGATCTTCCTTGGGGCATCTTTTCTAAATCTTCAAAAACCCCTGTTAAAGTATCTGGTACAGGATTAAGCCAATCTTCAGGAGAACAAGCGTTGTAGGCTTTTTGAACATAGGTTATAATTTCGTTTTCAAAAGGATTTAACAAGTGTATTAGAGTTTGTGTATTATCTTTTTTATCTTCTAACTGCTTTAGTTTTTGATTAAGCTGTACCTCCTTAATTTCCATCTGTTGAGCGATATTTTCAAGCTGTAACTCCAGATTATTTTGCTCCTGAGGATTGCTTTCAAACCTCGCCTTGTTGGCAACGTCTTCGTAATCTTTCTGTAGCTGATACAAGTCAGACTCCAGCTTTTGAATCTGGAGTTTTTTAGCTCTACTCATCCCCATCTTCTAGTTCATGAAGCTGTTGTTCAATTTTACCCATATCGTTAGCGATTTTTTCAAGCTGTAACTCTAAATTATTTTTCTCCTGAGGATTGCTTTTACGTCGGAGCTGTTCTGCAACATCTGTATAATCTTTCTTTAACTTTTCGAGATTTTGCTTAAAACCTGTGATTTTAATTTGTGTGACTATAGAAGTTTTTTTGGGAACCTTAGTTTCATTGGTTGAAGGGACTTTCTCTAAGGGTGAATTTTCCTGATTAATAGCATCAGGTTCAACTGATTTAAACAACTGTCCTCCCTCATTATCCTCCCAACGCAGATACAGCACTGGACGATACCACTGATTCCCTTCAATACCCATAGCACTTTGTCCCCGACCCAATGCGATCGCTAATGACTCTTGTTCCCCCACTGAACGATAAAACTCTTCCGCAAACTTACTAGCGGCATCGACCCTGATGGAATAGGTCATCGCTACTACAGCAGGAATACCTGCACCAATCAAACTCTGTGCCACCCCATTGAAGACAGACTCACTCTTACGAGACATGGCACTTTTGCAAGCACTCAGAACAACTAAAGCAATTCCCGGTTCTGAATGGGGTTGCTCCCGACGCTGCAAATTACCCAAGAGTTCTCCCAGTTCTTTGGCACTGACATAATCAGCTTTGGCATCTGAGTCTTCAAACACCAAATAACCTTGAGCTTTTCCCAATGGGGCACCGCATTCACACTGAGTTCTACCGTGCTTATAAGCTTTTTTGCACCCTGTTTCATTACAGCGCTTGCCAAAAAAGCCATGTCCATGAAAATGCAGAACACTAGGCACTGCTGAGGTTTGGCGCTCTGACAACCGCCTGCGGAGTGATTTTAATGTCGCAGATTCTAAAATTTCCAGTTGAATTTTACCTTTTTGCTGAGCCTGTTGCAATCCGTTTGCGATCGCATCTCCTTCAACAGCAGGTAACGATTTCAGTCCGATTCTCTCATCCCCTGCCCCAGAGGAAATCAACAGGACATTGAGCCGTTCAACTCCCGGTAAATTAGGACGAGGACTAGGATAGGCAATATAGCGCGAGAAGCTCACCCCTTGGTGGGCTAGAAACCCATATTGGTTATGGAGTAATTCCCAAGGATAATCAGTAACGCGCACAGGTTTGGGGTCTTCTGCTGGAAACCGCAACCGAATATGTAAGAAAATGCGATCGCGTTTAGCCTCTGCTACCGCTGCCTCTATCACCTGCTGAATGTCTTGACCTAATAGTTGATAGAGCCTACGCCCAATAGTAGCCAAGTATTCAGGCTCAAAAGCATTCCGTTCCGGTAGCAGCAGTTGCTCACGTACCATCCAAGCCTGCTCATCTTCCGAAAAGTTATCCTCTTTGAAGTGAGTTGACTCTAATATCTTAACTACCGTGAAACGTCTATCCTGGACATCGGGAGTCTCACTGTCGAGAAAAGGCAGACCAGCTTCGTGATGGACTTCTCCGAATGAACCCGACCCACTCACTTTGAAGCAATCTTGCTTACCTTCAATGGGATAAAAGCGCAGTTCCAGCAGTGTCATTCCAAAATTTTGACTTTATAATTTTATGGCGAAAATTAACTCTAGTTGGTATATGATCTGATTTTATTTGGTATCGCCAGTATATCACGCTTAACTTAACATTTTGACGGCTAATTATAGGGTTTATATTTGAGTTGTGAACATACTCCCTCATGCAAGATGCAAGAGTCAATAGGCATGCATGCTAGAGGGTAAAGATATCCGGATTTTTATTTTCCAAGACAAAAAAAACTCCTAATTTTACATCTCATTTATAAAATATATATATTGTTTGATACAGACCGATAAAGCACAGGGTAAGCATTCAGCCGTGAGCTTTTCGCTCACGGGTGCGTGTTCAGCCGTTGGCCGTTGGCCACCCTACGCGAACAGCTTGAAATAAACCTAGAACGAGAGAATTTAATAGTTCCAGATTAATGAGAATTGTTTGTCTGGGGAAAAGTCCTTGGCCGTTGGCCAAGCTAAGGGAACAGCGTGCCAGAAACTTCGACGCTGGGAGGCATTAGCTGATAGGTGATAGCTGTTCCCTTAGCGTGCGCGTAGCGCATTAGCTGATAGCGCAGCAAAGGGAAAACGAGGAATAGGGAATAATTTGGTGAGTATCAACCCTCAACAAACTCCGGAATCACTGGTGGCAACATTTCAGACAAAGTCAAGAAAAAATCTGGAAACTGTAACGGTAAAATTATCTTATCCTCTGCCATAATTACCTTACTTTGATACCCTTGATCAGTCGGTTATCTAAAAACAGGCAATTGACGATTAGTTAAATCAACTACCCAATAATCAGCAATCTCTGCCTCTGCATAATGCTTAGCTTTCAGTTAACAATCCCTCTTGAAGGTAGTATCAGCAACTTCAATAATTAAATAAATTTCTGATGGTGTCGGATGATGGTCTAGGTATCGCAGTTCATCTGGCATAACTACGGCTAGATCTGGTTCGGGTTCGGAGTAATTACTTAACTGAACTGGTAATTGTGTTTGAACTAAGCCTTGCTGTCCTAAACGATTATCCAACAATCGGCGAGTAAGCCGAATTGAAGTAGCATGGGGAGTTCCCTGGGGACTGATTTTTAAAATATAGCGGTTCTCAGTCCAGTGAAGTGCATACTGGTTGCTACAGCCATTACAGAGTAGAGTTCTATCGTATATCATCGATATCTGAACCGCCATACTTTCACACCTAGATACCTTCCCAAGGACGATAACCTTGTCTCAAAATCTCATATTCTTGATTTATTTCTCCCTCTAAAGAAAGATAAGAAACTCCTTTCTTAATCTTTTCAATGGTAGCCTGCATACAGGCTAATCCGGCTTTATACTCCGAAATATTTGTCACGTTTATCCGAAAGCCAACTTTTTTTGTAAACATTGAGCTTAAAGGTAAAAGTGTAACCTTTCCAATTTGAGAAAAATATTCACCCAATTTATAACTATCCGCTATCCCTAAACTCTTCATCCTAGATTCTAGTTCTGAGTTAAACCCAATATTGATAAAAGGCCCTGCACAGCTGCTCTTGATAATCTTCATTCCCATAGCGAACAAATCAGAATTCATCAGCAAAGCTTCAGCATTAGTCCTCAATATTTCTAACTCTTTTCTCAATTCTTCACGATGATTCAAGTCTCTTTTTTTGAGAGCCCAAGAAGCTGTAATTACCTCGGCATTGGTGTAACGAACATGTGCTGCAACAACAAAGCGCTTAATTTCCTTCACAAGCGCCTCATTCTGACTCGTCAAAAAACCTACTTTGCCAATACCGTCAATTCCAAATTGTCTTCGCATTCCACAGGTTGTGATAACTAAATCTGAGCGAGTACTCACACTAGCCACTGAAACTTGGTCATTTCCTATTGCTTCAGTTCCTGAAAAATACATATCATTAATGATTAGGATATTATGTTGATGCGCAACCTCGGCTAATTCTTTTAATTCATCTCGACTATAAATTTGGCACCAGGGATTATTAGGGGTTTCCAGTATAAAAGCAGCAATTAGATATCCATTCTTTTTTGCAGTACAAATGACTTCTTCCAATTTGTCTGGCTTAATCTTAAAACTCGATAAACAAACTTCTACTAAATGCCGAGTAGTGCCACAAAATATATCTATATTATGGTTGTAGCGAAAGTTACCTTCTGGATAAATAACTGTAATAGGTTTATTTCCTCCCCTCCGTAATAATCTATATTTGGATGATAGAATCGCCATTTTAACAAGAACTGTTGAAGTCTTAGGAAAAATAACTACGGATTTTGGATTGATTTTAGGAAAAGATGGAATTAGTCCAAAAATCTTTTCTGCACCTAGATGGGTAAGACTTTCTGGCACAGTTACCTTATGAGAATCAACTAAATACTGGGCAGGGTAAGATGCATATAAATTCTCCATTTCTACCATTAGATCTTTCTTCTTATATTCTGGGGCATCTGAATGACCCAGATCAAGCTGACCTTGATAGCGTTTAAGTTTTCTAAATAATTCATACTCTTCTGTTGAAGGTGATTTCATAAACCAGGAAATTCCTTAATAGTAAAGTTCATTAGTGTAGTTGCCTTATAAAGGCACATTCAGTAGGTTGGATACGCTCACGCTAACAGACTGTTTATTTAGTAAAATAAGTAGCATTAAAACCTAGGGATTACGCAATTCTCGCTCCGTTAACCATGTATTAACCCAAAATCCGTCTTCTTCCGACAATTGCGGTAGTGGCTCTTGATTATAATCTATGAGTAAATCATAACTAGCTTGGTCGTAGATATTACTCAACAATAGCTGTAAATCTACTAATGGTTCTGTATCTCCAGACTTCAGCGGTAAGGGAAATGAAGGGATAGTATCTGGTAAATTAAATCCATACAAATCAGCTTGAGGACGACGGTCTCCTCGACTGACTAAAATGCGATAATGGGTTTCACTATTGCTGTGATAAACTGGCATTGGTTGTCCCTTACGCAGTAAATCAATTTCTACTAAATGAGTGAAACTGCCTAAAACCTTATTTCGTTTAGTCTCATATTGCTTGCGTCCTTCCCCAGAACGTTTATTAATGGGAGAGAGTATTTCAATAGCTGTTACTACTTCCTTGGTAGCTACCTCTCGCACTTCTAAATAACCTTGCTTAATGGTTTCAGGCACAGGAACTTCTACTGTTTGGGGTTGAGTTGGGGGTTCTGCAACTGCAACATTGGTCATTGGTTGTTTGGTTGTCACCTGTGAACCTTTGACAGTTAAATCTGGAATGCCAACCAGTAGAGATTGTTCCCCAATGGTTTCATACATGCGCACTTCAACACCAACTCTGTATTTGGGACGCAGTTGAGGAGACAGGAATTTAGTCAGCTCGCTAATAAGTAACAAATGTACTCCTGGCCAAACTTCTGGATGTTCTAGGTAAGGGTTCATCCCTGGAAAAGGGGAAGGCATAAAATTTCCTCCTCGGTGCTTAGAGCGTTCAAGTTAGAGCATTCAGCATTCAGGTTTTAGAACTTAGCTGACAGCTGACAGCTAACGGCTGATGGCTAAAAGTCTATTACTTATTCTAAAGCGCACCATTCAACACTTGCTGTGCCGAAAGCTGCAACCCCGGAAAAATAGTTGATTCAATCAACTCATCCCTGACAAAAAGCGTTTCCTCATAAAGATCATCCACCAAGTGCAACACCACAACCTGCTTTTTGAGCGGATCGACAATCCAATATTCGCGAATCCCCAGCAAGTTATACTCCACTCGTTTGCTTCGATAATCCGTCGTCCGAGTCGATTCGCTAACCACTTCAACCACCAAAAAAGGTGGCGATTCGTTGAGACGAATGATCGCCTCTCGATCCAGCATTCCCTGCCATTGCTCCAGTGTTGCCACCGTCACATCTGGAATCCGCGCTGTATCCCAACGTCCCCCACGGGGCGACTCGATTGCAATAAACCCTTGCTTAGAAACCCAGGCTAACCCCTGATTCTGAATTTCAGCCCGAAATTGATCGTTGAGAAACTCAGTAATTGCACCATGTTCTCCTTTGGGTTGAGACATGGCAATCAGTTCCCCATTCACCAGTTCATAACGCCCATCAGTGCCATCGTTGTAGCTTAAGTAGTCTTCGAGGCTAAGCAGTGCAGTAGTGGCAGTCATCGGAGTTTTCCTAAGAAGCCATTTTTTTGATAATACTAGTTTAGCAAAAAATGGGTTAGAAACTGTCATTTATAGCGATTTGCAGATAATTTAATTATGAAAATGGGGCTAAAAATATCCAGTTTACTTATTACTTGCTAATAATAAATAACTTAGATTGGATCCCAACTGATCTATTCCCAGATCCGCTGTTCCCAGATCCGCTGCTCCCTAAAACTCAGTACGAGCTACCTCACCCAATTGAGAACTGCTATATCTTTTAATTCAAAGGGTCTTGTGCTGGTAATCCTACAGCACGGGGAAACTTAGCTACTGTTGGTGATAATACTTTCAACAACAAACAATGACGAACACTATCACTCAAAGGCGTAGTAAATTTTTCAACTGATTCAATCTTTCCACCCAACTTTTTTACCGCTGGCTGTAAAGCTTCGGTTTCTTCATCTGTCCAATGACCACGATAGAGAATTGCCAAACCTCCCTTTTTCAGAAGTGGTAGAGCATATTCAGCACAAACAGAAGGGGCACTAACAGCACGAACTAGAGCAATATCGTAGGAGTGTCGATGCTGTGGCTTCTGTCCAATGGCTTCTGCTCTGCCAACTAAAGTCTTAACATTATTAATTTCCAACTGGGGGATTAAGGTTTGGAGAAAAGTAATTTTTTTGCGAGTAGAATCGAGTAACGTAATAGCAGTATTAGGAAATGCGATCGCAACTGGTAATCCTGGAAATCCAGCCCCTGTTCCAATATCAATAATTCTCTGTCCTGGAGTTACAGATTGCCATATGGGAGCCAATCCTACCAAAGAATCCCACAGATGCTTTTCCCAAAACTCCTCGGCAGCAGTAATCCGAGTTAAATTCAACTGACGATTGCCTGACAAAATCCCTTCATAGAGTTTCTGAAACAACTGTTGTTGTTCTGGAGCTGGCTGCCAATTTAGAGTTTGTTGCCAAACCTCTGTCATCTGTGGCAGCACTAAAACATTTTGGTCATTTGTCATTTTTGCTATTCTGTACTTGTTATGCTAAATAAACAGTTTGGCAAAGGGAGCAGGGAGCAGCGATGCAGCGCGGTCTTGGGGAGCCAGTGCGGTCTTGGGGGTCTCCCCCATGAGCAACTGGCGTGGTTTCCCCCATGAGCGACTGCATCAAGACGGGAGCAGGGAGTAGTGGAAAAAGCCCCTATTCAAATTTTTTTGTTAGTTTAATAGCAGAATTTTCATTCTACAGTAAGCTTTATGAGTTTTTTAAATTGAACTTTATTTATCATAAAAGGTACTGAAGAACCTTTAATTTTTAAATAGGTATCCGTGTAGGAATTGTGATAATTTTTCTTCCCTGTTCCCAGATCCGCAGTTCCCTGTTCCCTTTGCTCAAGTACTCAACACTGACAACTCAGCACTAGGTAAATCAACAGCTTTTAATTCCCCTTGCTTAAGAGTCCAGCAGCGGTCAGCAATGGGCAATAAATCCTTAGCATCGTGAGTCACCACTAGGAGTGTCCAATGGGTTTTGAGTTTTGCCAGCAGATTGACTAACTGTCTTCGCATAGACCAGTCTAATCCAGCTGTTGGTTCATCCAACATCAGAATATGGGGTTGACGAATCAGTTGTACTGCTAGAGCAAGGCGTCGCTGCTGACCACCACTCATAGCATGGGGTGAGGTATGCAAGGGAAAATCAGCCAGTCCCACTTCCCCCAAAGCTTCATAAACCCTCTGTGACCCCAACTCTGGATGTCCCATCCGCAATTCTTCCAGGATAGTCTTACCACAGAAATGCCGTTCTGGAAACTGAAACACTAATCCTGCCAGTTGGGGTAGCTGGTCGTTGGTGAGTTCAGTTTCTCCCCAAAAGATGTTTCCTGCGGTGGGCTGGGCTAATCCTGCCAAAATTTCCAATAATGTGCTTTTACCAGAACCACTAACACCAATCACTAGTCCCAATTCTTGTGGTGCTAGCTCTAGATTCAGACCCTTCAAGATCGGGGTGGAGCTAGCTGGTGGATGATAGGTTAAGTCTCTAAGATATAGCATTGCCTTTTGCCCACTCCTTCCCCTCTTCCAAGACTCGGGAGGTTTCAACATTTCATAAACATTACTATCCTAACCACTCAGCTTAAGCGCTACGCGCACGCTACGCGAACAGCTATCAGCTATCAGCTATCAGT
>NZ_CEYLVT010000201.1:0-13722 GCF_982860115.1 Moorena sp. | reverse complement strand
GGTTCCGCACACAGCCCCTCCCCATGAGCGACTGCATCAAGACAGGGTAATTATCCGGAGATGATATAACACGCTTGTTAAGCCAAATGTCATAGGAATTACTTTATCAATGCAGCCAAACTGAACCAAAACTGAAGCCAAACTGAGAAAAAAAGCAAAACTGAGACAACTGAGACAAAAACTGAGACAACTATTATGCCAACTTATGCTATATAGCGCCTCTCAATAGAATTAATTTCATCGGTTGATGGTTCAAGCTGAGATTAGTCTGAGAAAAATCTAAGCTCACCCTGGGCTAAGTATGAAAAAAATTATACAACTAAGCCTAGTTAAAATAACTGAGCTAAAAAACTGAGACAAAAACTGAGACATTAGGCTCTGATCCGAATGCCATTGTAGAAATATAGACACCTTAGCGACTATACAACAGCGCTAATGCCCTGTTAAAACTTATGGTTTTTGCCTAAGGGTCAATGTTTGCCTGAGGTTAAAAACATTACACTGGTCTATGGCCGGTAGACCAGTGTTTACTTCCAGTCTCAACATAATTCACTTGCATTCGGAGGAACTTTCATGTCAAACACTTTTATTCCCACTGGAGAAACTCTAACCGAGCCCGTAGTACTACCCGGAGTAGGGGATTCTTTAACCGTATTCGGTACATTGGATGTTGATGGTAGTGCTGTTGATATCACGGGCACTAATGCCAGCATCTTTAACGCAGAAACAGGCACAATTGATGGTAGCTTCAACGGTGTCAACTTCGTTAATGGTGGTGTTTCTTCTGGCACATTAACCAACCAAGGCTTGATTACCAGTGATAGTCGTCCTGTCAACATCGGTGGTCAGAACATTAGGGTTGATAACTTAGCCCAGATTATCTCCTCTGCAAGTCCTCGGGATGGTGTCGTTTACGCTGACCAGACTGCTACATCCTATGATATTTTCAACGGTCCTGATGCTCTAATCGATGTCGGTGAGGGGAATGATGGAGATGCCATTTCTCTACAACTCGGTGCTAATGTCACAGGCAGTGTGGTTAATCAAGGTACGGTGATCGGACGTGGTGTGCCGGTGGGTAATAACCAAGCTACTGCGATTCGCCTGAGACAAGGTACTAATACTGACCTCTCAGTCTTCAATGGTGATATTATCAATGAAGGCACGTTGATCTCAGAAACTGACAGTGGTGTCCTGATTGAGTCGGGAGTCGAACTCAACGGTACAATCGTTAATAACGGTACGATTGATGGTGCTTTCAACGGCGTTAGCTTTGCCAATGGCGGTACCTCTTCTGGCGCGCTGCAAAATTTCGGTACTATCACTAGTGCTAGTCGTGCCGTAAATATCGGTGGTCAAGATATTAGCCTTCAAAACTTCGGTGAGATTCTCACCTCTGCCAGTCCCCGGGATGGTGTCGTTTACACTGACCAGAGTGCGCTTTCCTACTCGATTGTCAACGAAAGTAGTGGTCTGATCGATGTAGGTGAAGGCAATGATGGAGATGCCATTTCTCTACAACTCGGTGCTGATGTCACAGGTAGTGTGATTAATCGGGGTACGGTGATCGGACGTGGTGTGCCGGTGGGTAACAACCGAGCTACAGCTGTTCGCCTCAGACAGGGTACTAATACTGACCTCTCAGTCTTCAATGGTGATATTGTCAATGAAGGCACCTTGACCTCAGAAACTGATGCGGCAGTACTGATTGAGGACGGAGTCCAACTCAACGGCGAAATCATTAACAGGGGCACTATCAACGGTGGTGTTGTTGCAGGCAGCCCTCAGGTGGGTATTGATGTTCAGGGTGCTGAGGGTGACGTAACTATTGTTAACCAAGGCACTATCAACGGCGATGTTCTACTCAGTGCTGGTGATGATACCTATGATGGTATCGCAGGCACTGTTAACGGTACTGTTTTCGGTAATGAGGGCAATGATACTCTCATTGGTGGTAGCGCTAATGATGTCTTGAACGGAGGGGTTGGCAATGACTTGTTAACTGGCAATTCAGGTGCAGACATCTTCGCCTTCGGCAGTGAAATCTTCCAAGACGGTCTCCAGGACTTTGACCAAATCAGTGACTTTGAGGCCGGTGATGCCTTTGATTTCGCTGATGAGTTCTTGGGCAATATTAGTTTCGGTCGCGAAACAGTTAGTGGTCAAGAAGCCGTAGTAGCCATCCTTGGCGGCGAGGATAATCTGACTGTATTCGGCAATCTCGATGCTGCTGAGCAGGCACTTGATGTATTTGTGTAACACAACAGTGTCATCCCAAGACTGTTCCGATTAGTTCTTACTTCAAAGGTGTTTACCCAAGACTGTCAGCGATCGCTAGTTAGATTAGCGATCGCATTTTTTTTCTAAGCTCAATGGTTACATCATATAGCACTACGCACTATGGTTAAGACAAATGAATGAAAAATAAAATAGCTCAATCCCTTGATTAGTAAGCTTTTTTCTTCACTATTGCCTATTGCTAGCATGCCTATTGCCTGGCGCGTAGCGCTATACCGATGCTATCGGAAATAATATGATATCAAAATGAGATACGTCTGAATAAAATCGCAAAACTGATACAAAAACTGAGATAAATAATCTTAATTTCTATGGTATATACACCCCTAATTTTGTTGAAATTATCTATTTATGACTCAATCTGAAAGTAACTTAAAATTAAGCTTAATACAGCCTTAAAGTAATCTAATAAAAAGCCAAATTATTAGCTTAATAAAAACACTTAATACCAAAACTGATGCAAAAAATGAGACAGTATTTCTGGCTCTGCTCATTACTCTAAAACTAGAGAGATTTCACCAGACCGAGATATTTCTGAGGTTTGTTACTAATTCATCACAGTTGATAACTCTCCAGTAACCAGGTAAAGAGGACAGGGTAATGTGGCATAAAATCATAGTTTGGCTTATAACTGAAATTATTTTAAACGTGCTAGGAATTGATGACCTAGCGGACTATAGCGAATTCATATTTGAGAAACAATTAATTAATTTTAACAGCTATCACTATCAAGTCAATATGAGAATTGCACCTAGCTACTTTTCGATGTTTGGCATGGGTAACCATTGAATATTGTAGAGAAAAGCGTGATGAACGACATTTTACAAGTTGCTAACCAAACTATTACAGCATCAGAAATTATCCCCCTGCTGAGACAATACCTTTTGCTACCTCAGCTATTCCGGGAAATTATTATTGACCATGCGATCGCTGGAATCAGCTGCACCCCAGAAGAGGAAACTAGTGCTGAAGAGCGGTTTTATGCAAAACATAAGCTCACGGATGACAAAGCACGTCAGGCTTGGTGTCAGAATCATCAGATCACTCTAAACCAATTAAAAACCTTGGCAACCCGTGAGCTAAAACTTGAAAAATTCCAACAAGAAACCTGGGGTCACCGACTAGAATCTTACTTTCTCGAGCGCAAACAGCAGCTCGATCAGGTTAGTTATTCCTTGATTCGCGTTAAGCATAAAGGTGTCGCTCGGGAACTGTATTATCGGCTGGAGGATGGAGAGCAATCCTTTGCTGAAATAGCACGGCAATATTCCCAAGGACCAGAAGCTCAAAGTGGAGGATTAATTGGTCTGATGCCCATGACTATGCCCCACCCTCAGATTGCTCGGATCCTGAAGCTGAGTCAGCCTGGTCAGTTGTGGACACCAACACAAATAGGGGAGTGGATCGTGATTGTGCGCCTAGAAAAATTAATTCCAGCCCAGTTAGACCAAGCCATGGGTCAGCGACTGCTGAAGGAATTGTTTAATAGATGGCTCGGTGAGCAATTACAACCAGTGATTAAGCAAACTTAAATATCATCAATTTTATTGCCATGACTTCTACCACTTCCCCCATCCAAGAATTTATTGCTAGTGTATCTCCTTTTAATCAACTACCAACTACAGCGTTAGAAAAACTATCTGCACAATTGCAGCCAGTACACTATCACCTTGGTGAAACAATTTTAATGCGGGAGAAAATACCCTCCCATGTGGTAATTCTCTATCAAGGACAAGCTCGTTTACTAGGTTATGACCCCCGCACAAATAAGGAGGTAACGGTTCAAAAGCTCTCTCCCGGTGCGATTTTAGGCTGGGCGAGCTTAGTACGGGAAGTCTATAGTGAAACTGCGATCGCATCTGAGGAAGTAGATTGTCTAGCCCTACCAGCAAAGGAATTTTTCCAGCTGTTACAGACCTATCCCTCCGTCGCTACTGCCTTTCAAGACCATTGTGCTTTGATTGAAATCTTTGACTTACTTGGTGCTGAGCTCGAACGTCGAGCCGATGGCATCACGGATCTCCGGAAACTAGCACTGAAAGGGTTTCAACAAGCAGTAGTTTACCACTTTCCCCCAGCAGACTCAGCCCAATTAGACCCGGAGTGGATGTGGTTTGTCAGTGGTGGTAATCCTCCGCCTAACTTGCCAGTGGGTAGCCGTATCACTTCACAAAACCCTAATTACGCCACTCTCCAGCAAGTGCGTTTGGTGGGACTACCGAAATCAATGCTATTGGCGGAGGTAGCAACTGGTAACAATGCAGGGATAACCTCTATTTCTGCTACCCCTGAACTGGAATTTCGTCCTGCTCGTGATGCGATCGCATTACCCGAATCCTTACCTGTAGTTAATCAGGGTCAAGAGCACAGCCGAAAATATCCCTTTAAAAGTGGCAGAGGTATTTTAAAAGAGACCTTAGCCTGCTTCGAGATGCTCAGTGAGTATCTCGAAGTTCCGTTTAAGCGGGAGGTAATCCAAAGAGTGATTACTAACCAGCAAAAAACCGGCACCATTACTTTACCATTTTGCGCTGCTATTGCGGATTTAATGGGATTGCAAACCCAGCTAGTCAAGATAGCAGCAACTACCATTACTCAGCTGCCAACACCAGCTCTGATCCGTTGGGAAGATACTTTCGCTGTTGTCTACAACGCCTCACCAAAAGAAGTGGTACTGGGGATACCAACTTCCAGTGGCATCAAACGCCGTAAATTATCTACCTTTATCGACATTTGGGGCAAATCCGGTCAAGTCTTGCTACTAAAAGAAGCAACAACTACCCCCAAGAAAAAGTTTGGTCTTTCCTGGTTTATACCAATACTCTCTCGCTATCGTCAAGTACTATTTGAAGTATTAATCGCATCCTTTTTTGTCCAACTCTTTGGCTTAGTCAATCCTTTAATGACCCAGGTAATTATCGACCAGGTTATTGGTGGTAATAGCCTAGATACCCTCCATGTACTGGGTATTTTATTAATAGTTGTAGCACTCTTTGAAGCAATCTTAAGTGCTTTACGTACCTATTTATTCTCTGATACTACTAACCGGATTGACCTTGCCCTCGCCTCCCAGGTAATTGACCACTTGGTGCGTTTACCAATGAGTTACTTTGGACGACGTACCGTTGGGGAATTAGCAACCAGGGTTCAGGAATTAGAAAAAATTCGCTCGTTTCTGACCGGAACAGCCTTAACTGTAGTCTTAGATGCAGTCTTTTCTGTGATCTATATTGCCGTGATGGTGCTCTACAGTCCCCTACTTACCCTAGCCGCATTAGCAGTTGTGCCCTTGTTTATCTTGTTGACCCTAATCTTTTCACCAATATTGCGGCGGATGTTAAGGACGAAAGCCCAGCGCAACGCACAAACCCATTCTTATCTAGTGGAAGTGCTTAATGGTATTGAAACCGTTAAATCCCAAAACATTGAACTACGATCTCGCATGTCTTGGCAACAGCGCTACGGTGGTTATATCTCAGAAGGGTTTAAAGCGGTTAAGCTCTCCACTACCGCTAGTTCAATCAGCAATTTTCTCCATAAATTATCCAGTCTCTTAGTGCTATGGGTGGGAGCTTATTTAGTACTCCAAAGTGAATTAACCCTAGGAGAATTAATCGCCTTTCGGATTATTGCTGGCTATGTGACTAGTCCCCTGCTGCGGCTGTCTCAACTTTGGCAAAACTTCCAGGAAACTGCTCTATCCATTGAGCGTCTCAGCGATATTCTTAATCACCCTCAAGAATCCCCAGTAGAAGAACAGAATAACTTAACCATGCCACCAATTATAGGAACTGTTAAATACGAGAATATTTCCTTCCGGTTTGGTAATAGTGGTCCGTTGCAACTCAGTAAAATTAATCTGGATATTCCCGCTGGTTGTTTTGTAGGGATTGTGGGACAAAGTGGCTCTGGTAAAAGTACCTTAACTAAGCTTTTACCCCGCTTCTATGAACCCTTAGGAGGTCGAATTCTAATTGATAACTATGACATTAGTAAAGTTGAACTCTATTCCCTACGACGTCAGCTAGGGATTGTGCCCCAGAACCCTCTGTTATTCGAGGGGACAATCCATGAAAACATTGCCCTGAATAATCCAGAAGCCACTACTGAAGAAATTATTGCTACTGCTAAAATAGCTGCTGCTCACGATTTCATTATGGACTTGCCCAATGGCTACAACACTCAGGTGGGAGAGCGAGGTTCAGCCTTATCTGGGGGACAGCGACAGCGAGTAGCGATCGCACGTGCAGTTTTGCAAAATCCACGACTACTAATTTTAGATGAAGCCACCAGCGCTTTAGACTATGAAACCGAGCAAAGGGTCTGTACTAATTTAGCTGAAGCCTTTAAAGGTCGTACTGTTTTATTCATTACCCACCGACTCAGCACAATTAAAAACGCTGACTTGATTTTAATGATGTCTAAAGGCGTAATCGAAGAGATGGGAAATCATCAAGAATTAATGGCTATTAAAGGGCGTTATTATTGTCTTTATAAATAAAAAAATCATGATTACATCCAACCGCACAACTGATAACTCTTACGCTGAAGCGACTACCAATGAGGTAATTCAAGAGCAGGAATTATCCCAACCAATTATTCCGCAACAACCTAGCGTTTTTCTGAAACAACCTAGCATTTGGTCGCGGGCTATTCTTTGGGGATTAGTGGGGATAACAACCTTTGGAATTACTTGGGCAAGTGTGGCAAAAATTGAGAAAGTGATTCCAGCACAGGGCAAGTTAGAGCCACAAGGGGATGTTAAGGAAGTTCAAGCATCGATTAGTGGTGTGGTAGCAGAGGTTTTGATAAAGGATGGGGAGCTGGTCAAGCCAGATGATGTTCTGATTCGCTTTGATATGACCTCTGCTCAAGCTCAGTTGGTTTCTCTGGAACAAATTCAGAAATCCTTAATCCAAGAAAATCAGTTTTATCGTGCTCAAATCGGTTCCGATCAAGCTAGTCAACCCAATACTCAACCGCTAAACTTGCCAGTAGAAGTTTTGCTTCTTATTAAAAACAGAGCTAACTTAGTGGCAGAAAATAAACTCTATCGAGTGCAAGTTACTGGGGCTGATGGTGGAGCAAACCTGACCTCAGAGCAACAATTTCGTCTACAGATAAACCTGGCAGAATTCAATTCTCGGGTAACGGCGAATAAGCAAGAAATTCAGCAACTAGAAAATCAGCTGGGGCAAACTAAAATCCAATTAGCTAATGCTAGAAATCTCTTGAGTACAGCTAACAACAATTTAGTCACTGCACAGACTAATTTAGCAACTGAACAGGAGATTTTAACTGATTTTGAACCGTTACTTACCGAAGGAGCTGTTCCCAAAATTCAATACCGTAGACAGAAACAAGAGGTCGGTAGAGGGGAAGCTGAAGTGGGTACACGGGAAGCTGAGGTTGGTACACAGCAAGCTGAGGTCAACCAGTTAATTCAGGAACAAGAACGGATTAGAAGTGCGATCGCTCAAGCTCAGGCACAATTGGCGAATACCATTGCGGCTTCTCAAACTGAGCTACAGGATCGGATTGCTGTGAATCAACAACGGATTGCGGATATCGATAGTCAGCTCAGTAAGCAAATTGTAGAAAATGATAAACGGATAGCGGAAATTGATAGTCAAATTAGTCAAATCAAGCAAAATTTGAAGTATCACGAAATCAAAGCTCCTGTAGCTGGGAAAGTTTTTGAGCTAAAGGCTCGCCCAGGCTTTGTGACAAATAGTAGCGAAACTATTCTGGAAATTGTGCCGAATGATGAGCTAATTGCTGAAGTTTATATCACCAATAAAGACCGGGGTTTTGTAAAAGAAGGGATGGAGGTTGATGTCAGAATTGATTCCTTTAATTTTAGTGAGTTTGGTGATATCAAAGGTAAATTAATCTCCATTGGAGCCGATGCTTTAGAGCCCGATCAGATTTATCCTTATTACCGTTTTCCTGCCAAAATTGCCCTAAAACAGCAGTTTATCGATATTAAAGGCAATTCATTTCCCCTAGCATCAGGGATGTCAGTAAGTGTCAATATTAAGGAAAGAAAGCGTCGAGTGATTACTATCTTTACTGGCTTTTTAAATAATAAGTTGGATAGTTTGAAGGGGACTAAATAGAGGGAATCGGGAATCGGGAATCGGGAATCGGAACCCACCCCTAACCCCTCCCAGGAGGGGAACGGGAATCGGGAATCGGGAATCGGGAATCGGGAATCGGGAACAGGGAATCGGGAACAGTAATAATAGTTGACTGTTTCACTCTCCCGACTCCTGACTGCCGACTCCCTGTTACCTTTGCTATATTTTTATGAAGTTCAAGTAAAGTCTTTTCAATAATTGTTACATCAATAAAGCTTAATTCATAGTTTATGAAATAATGCCAGGCATCAGGAGCTCTATTGATTAACATGAAAGCTGTAGTTTACCGACTTCTGCAAGCAAGTCCTTTTGTTCTGTGTTCTATACTAGCTGCAACTACGGCATTAGGACAAATCACTCCAGATAATACCCTGGATAATGAAAGGTCTGTAGTAACCAATCTCAATATTAACGGGATTGTAATAGATTTAATTGAAGGTGGGGCGATTAGAGACAGTAATCTATTCCACAGCTTTTCGGATTTCAATGTGGCCGAGTTTGGACGGGTTTATTTTGCGAATCCTGCTGGAATTGCTAACATCCTGAGTCGGGTAACTGGAACAAATGTTTCCAATATTTTGGGCACTCTAGGGGTATTGGGTAATGCTAACTTGTTTCTGATAAATCCCAACGGTATTGTCTTCGGTTCCAATAGCAGACTAGATCTCGGAGGGTCATTTTTTGGTAGCACTGCTGATAGTATATTGTTTGACGATGGCACAGTATTCAGTGCTAAAAACCCGAATGAAAAACCGTTGTTGACGATTAATATTCCCTCTGGGTTGCAATATGGATCTAATCCAGGAAGTATTATCAATCAGTCTAGTCTGTTTGTGGTACCAACTGTTCAAACCTTAGGGCTGATTGGTGGTGAGGTTACTATTCCTGGTGGCGTTCTAATTGCATTGGATGGACGCATTGAGCTGGGGAGTGTGGGTAATGGTGTGGTGAACCTGACCCCAACGGATACTAGTTTTGTGTTGGATTATTCATCAGTTCAAGAGTTTCAGGATATTAGTTTGTCTGACGGTGCTTTTGTCACTACCAGTGGGGAAGGTGGTGGCAGTATCCAGGTGCAGGGGGCTAATGTGAGTTTACGCGATCGCTCTGGTGTATTTGCGAATACCAACGGGAGTGGCAGTGGCGGTGGGATAGTTGTTGAGGCTTCTCAGTTGAATCTTGAGGGTGGTTCTGGGATATTTGCGAATGTATCGGGCTCAGGACAGGGGGGAGATTTGACAGTGAATGCCTCTGAATCTGTGCGAGTGGTTGGTGCGTCTGATGGTACTGTCAGCGCTTTGGCAGCCCGAGTATTTCAAGGAGCTACTGGCAATTCTGGAAATATCAACATCCAGACTAGTTCTCTTGTTCTAAATAATGGTGGAAGAATAGATGCTAACACTTTTGGAAAAGGAAATGGAGGTATTATCAATATCTCTGTAAGCGATCAAGTTTTTTTGCAAAGTGGAGATTTTTCAAGTGGGGGCGGTTTTAGCAGGATATTAAGCAACGTGGGAAGTGGAGCCGAAGGCAACACTGGAGGAATTAACATCACCACCGGTTCACTGGTTGTTGAAAATGCCGGTGAAATACGATCAGATGTATCTGGTCAGGGAAATTCAGGAAAGATAACAATTAGAGCCAAAGATACTGTTTCCTTTGATAGAACAAACGCTGGATTTTCCAGCGCCGTTTTCAGTAGTGTAAATTCTGGAGGTATAGGAAACAGTGGTGGAATCGATATTATTATTGAACAAGGAGCTCTTGTTTTAAATGATGAAGCAAGAATAGTTACTAACGTGGAAAGTGGTGCGGAAGGCAATACTGGAGGAATTAACATCACCACCGGTTCACTGGTTGTTGAAAATTCCAGTCAAATCCTCTCGAGTGTATTGGGTGAGGGAAATTCAGGAAAAATAACAATTAGAGCCAAAGATACTGTTTCCTTTGATGGCAGGCGAGATGATGATATGTTTCCTAGTGCCGCTTTCAGTAGTGTAAGGTCTGGAGGTATAGGAAACAGTGGTGGAATCGATATTATTATCGAACAAGGATCTCTTTTGATAACTAATCGTGCTCAACTGAGTGCCGTCACTTCTGGTACAGGAAACTCAGGAAATATTTCTATAGACGCACAAGACCAAGTTTTCTTATCAAACTCCATCATTATCAGCGAGATAAGTGAAGGAGCAGATAAAGTTACGGGTGATAGAAAAGCAGGTGATATAACAATCAAGACAGGTTCTCTCGTGCTTCAAGATGCCTCGGCACTGCTGGCTGATACAGAAGCCCAAGGGAATGGTGGTAAGATCACAATTGAGGCTCGTGACAATGTGATTCTTGAAGGTATAGGTCCCAGTGCAGTTGCCAACGACCCTGAGTTAGTTTCCAGTCGAATTACCAGTACAATAGATGAGTTTGAAAAAGCTGTGGGGAATGGAGGAGATATTAATATCTCTACAAAATTGCTCTCTTTAACAGATGGTGCTTTTATTCGTAACGATAACTTGAATCAAGGCAATGCAGGTAACATTAAGATCACTGCAGAAAACCTTTCTGTGACCGATAGTGCTTTCTTGAGTGTCAGAAACCTTCGAGAAGGCAATCCAGGCAACTTGGTGATTGAAGCTGACTCTATCTTCCTTGACAACAAAGGAAATATCACAGCAGAAACTGTAGGAGGAGAGCAAGGCAATATTACTTTATCTTCCCGTGACATCCGACTGCTTAACGAAAGCAATATTACCACTAACGCCGAGAATACCACTGGCGGAAATATAGTTATTGATACTGATACCCTAGTCGGTCTCGGAAATAGCGACATCACCGCTAATGCCCTAGAAGGCCCAGGAGGTAGTGTTAGGATTAATGCCCAAGGCATCTTTGGCTTAGAGTTTCGAGAAGCTGAAAGTCCAGAAACCAGTGATATAACCGCCACCTCCAACCTTGGCTCATCCTTCAGCGGTGATGTGGAAATCAACATCTCACAGCTAGACCCCACCTCAGGCTTAACGGAATTGCCAGGAAGCCCGGTAGATGCAGAAGCGATCCTGGCCAATGACCTTTGTGGCTTTGAGAATAATCGGATTGCTGGTGGCAGTTCCTTTATTATTACTGGCAAAGGGGGTTTACCACCAACTCCAGAGAATCCGGTGATTAATGCCCACAGAACAGTGGGGTGGCGAACTCGTCCTGGCTTAGCCAACACCAGACAACCATTACCGCAGCAATCTTTAGTCAGACCCCGTCAAGACAAAAAAGTGATTATCGAAGCCCAAGGCTGGGTAATAGCAAAGGATGGCACCATCATTCTGACGGCGCAACCGTTTCAGGGGACTCCTGTGGAGCAGATATTGCCCAATCTTGATTGTCATTCGGGAGCAGGGAATAGGGAGTAGGGAGTCGGGAGTCGGGAGTCGGGAGTCGGGAGTCGGGAGTCGGGAACAGCTTGTAGGGTGGGCAAAAAGCGATGCAGCGCGGTCTTGGGAAGGCAGCGCGGTCTTGGGGGTTCCCCCCATGAGCGACTGCCGTGGTTTCCCCCATGAGCGACTGCATCAAGACACAGTTTGGTGGTTTTGATTGGTCACGAAATGATGACTTTGTCCACCCTACTTAACTAAAAAATGCACCTCACCCAATTGAAAACTGCCATATTGGCCTAATAAAAATTAACAGCATAAAACGGAATTTTATGAAATAATCATATCAATTCGGTAGCTCATTTTTAGTAACATGAAACCTCGGGTTAACGGACTTGTGCAAGCAAGTACCTTTGTTCTCTATTCTTTAGTGGTTGCAACTACAGCATTAGGACAAATCACCCCAGATAATACCCTGGGAAATGAAAGCTCTGTAGTAACGCCCAATGTCAATGTTAACGGAAACCTAGCGGATTTGATAGAAGGTGGGGCGATTAGAGAAAGCAATCTATTCCACAGCTTCTCTGATTTTAATGTGGCAGAAATGGGGCGGGTTTATTTTGGCTTACCAGCAGGAATTGACAACATCCTCAGTCGGGTAACTGGAGCAAATGTTTCTAATATTTTGGGCACTCTAGGGGTATTGGGCAATGCTAATTTATTTTTGATAAATCCAAATGGTATTTTCTTCGGTCCCAATAGCAGACTAGATCTCGGAGGCTCATTTTTTGGGAGTACTGCTGATAGTGTGTTGTTTGACGATGGCACAGTATTCAGTGCATTAAATCCCAATGGAAAACCGTTATTGACGATTAATATTCCCTCTGGGTTGCAATATGGTTCAAATCCAGGAAGTATTACTAATCAATCTTTTTTTGGGCTTGAGGTACCCGATGATCAAACCTTAGGGCTAATTGGTGGTGAGGTTACTATTCCTGGTGGCGCTCTATTGGCATTCGATGGACGGATTGAGCTGGGGAGTGTTGGTAATGGTGTGGTGAAGCTGACCCCAACGGATACTAGTTTCGTGTTGGATTATTCAGCAGTTCAAGAGTTTCAAGATATTAGGTTGTCTGAGGGTGCTTTGGTTGATACCAGTGGGTTTGGTGGTGGGAGTATCCAGGTGCAGGGGGCTAATGTGAGTTTACGCGGCTCTGATGTATTTGCAGATACTAATGGGAGTGGAACTGGGGGTGGAATAGTTGTTGAGGCTTCTCAGCTCAGCCTTGAGGGTGGTTCTAGGATAACTACAGATGTAACTGGCTCAGGACAGGGTGGAGATTTGACAGTGGATACCACTGAATCTGTTCGAGTAATTGGTGTAGCGGCTGATGGTATTCTCAGTGTTTTAAGAGCCCAAGTTTTTCCAGGAGCAACAGGAAATGGGGGAGATGTGAGTATTACCACTGGAGAGTTAATGGTCTCTGATGGAGCAAGAGTTTCAGCTGGCAGTTTTGGTGAAGGGGACGGGGGAACCTTGAGAGTGGATGCCTCCTCTACTGTTCAAGTGATTGGTACCTCAGCCGATAGCCTGTTTCCCAGCGGCTTGTTTACTCAAACTGAAGGGACAGCAAATGCAGGAGAGTTGAGTATTACCACTGACCAGTTAATGGTCTCTGATGGAGCAATTGTTTCAGCTAGCACTTTTGGTCTTGGGGACAGCGGAAATTTGACTGTCGATGCCTCTTCTAGTATTCAAGTGATTGGTATCTCAGCCTCGGGTCAGTTTCCCAGTGGCTTGTTTACTCAAACTCAAGGGACAGGACATGGGGGAGATGTGAGTATTACCACTGGGGAGTTAATGGTCTCTGATGGAGCAAGAGTTTCAGCTCGCACAACCGCTGAAGGGGACGGGGGAAATTTGA
>NZ_CEYLVT010000200.1:6076-13758 GCF_982860115.1 Moorena sp. | reverse complement strand
TCCCCCCATGAGCGACTGCCGTGGTTTCCCCCATGAGCGACTGCATCAAGACAGGTATTTATAATTGCAATTAAATTTATAGATTATCAAAAAAAAAAGTCCATAAAAATGGACTTAAATCGAACTATAATTAGGGTCTATAACTTTCAAATAATCCTGAATAATAATCCCTTATTATTTATCCTTTCTTTTCAAAAAAGAACCAGCAGCTAAAGCACTAATTCCCAGTAGCGCTAATCCAGACACAGGTTCAGGTACACTAGTTGCATCTGCCTTTGACGGATCCTTGGTAATGGTTTCCTTAAAATTAGGATTGGGATCAACATAGGTAGTTGAATCAAAGAAGCCGAAGTTACGAGTAAAACTAATTCCTGACTCTCTATTCCAGGTAAGGGTTTCACCACCGGTGTAAAAAGGCCTCCCAAAATCCATATGTAGAGTCCAATTATCAGGGGTAGATGAAAAAAGGATAATAGGGCGAGGGTCAACGGGAATACAAGGGCCAAAGCGAATAAAAGAGGTTCCAGAAAAACAAGGAAAAATACGAGGAGGGTCTATAGGAAGCAAAGTAATAGTAGGAGAAGTAATAGTGGGAGAAGTAATAGTGGGAGAAGAAGGAAAAGGTTCAAGCGTATCAGAACCTCGTGGCAATGAACCTTCTACATCAAGAAACCAAGAGAGTAATTCCCCTTCAGTAGTGTACTCAACAAATCCCTCGTAATCTTTAGCTTTTGGAATAGACTCTTCTATCAGAGTAACATTAATACGAGTAAAAGGGCTTATAGACCTCCATGTAGGATCAGGGAATATAGAATAAGACAACAATTCAAGAGTACCACTGAATTCGTGCTTGATTATCTGGAAAGGAGCAGCCGGTAAAATTATCTGGAAAGCAGCAGCCGGTAAAACTCCAACAGTAGCAGAAGTTAAAGCGATAGCAGTAGTAACAACACCATTATGTTTAGAAAAATTAATCAAAGGAATTCTCCTGGTTGAGTAAGTAGATAAATTGAGTTAATTGCACCGCTAAGTGGGCAATTAAGATTTTGGATAGTTTCCAAAAAAACTCAAGCACCGAAGAATTGATAAGATGATTTAATCTGGTAAAACTTTAACCTTTATGCCGAATTATTATTCGGCAACAAAAAATAACTCGATCACCTTTGCTAAAATTAGACTACCATAAAAAATAACAACAGTGTAAATATTAAATCAACTTATACGCCAAATTACTGACTGCTATTTTTTTAGGATAGCCTCTGGCTTTTTTGTTCTTTCCTTGGCGAGATCGATCCAGTCACTTACACTTGCGGTAACCATTAGAGGCATTTATAATTACAATTAATGCTAAAAAGTCACACAAAAAAAGTCCATAATAATGGACTTAACTCGCTCTACAATTATGGTGATATCTTGAGTTGATAGTACTTAAAAATAATCCCTGATTATTTATCCTTTTTTCTCAACAATCCACCAGCACCTAAAGCAGTAATTCCCAGTAGCGCTAATCCCGAAGCCGGTTCAGGTACACTAGTTGCATCTGGCTTTGAGGGATCCTCGGTGATCGTTTCCTTAAAAGTAGGATTGGGATCAACATAGATAGTTGGAGGTAATAGGGAACCTCCAATAGTAAAGGTAATTCCTGAGTCTCTGTTCCAGGTAAGGGTATTAGCGCCTGCATCAACAGCCCTACCAAAATCGATATCTAGAATCCAACTATCAGGGGTAGCGTCAAAGGTAGTAATAAAGTTTCTAGGAGGAACAGGAAGAGGAGAAAGAAACGGTAAAGGCAACGGTTCAAGGGTAATATCAGAACCGACTTGCTCTAACCCTTCTACATCAAGAAACCAAGAGAGTAATTCTCCTTCAGTAGTGTACTCAACAAACCCCTCGTAATCTCTAGTTTCGGGAGGAGGCTCTGGTAGAAAACTAGGAAAATCGGATAATTCAAGTTCGCCACTGAATTCTTGGTTAATTATCTGCTCAGCAGCAGCCGGTAAAACGGCAACAGTAGCAGAGGTTAAAGCGACAGCAGTAGTAACAAGAGCGAATTGGTGAGAAAGATTAGTCACAGAAAGTATCCTCGTTCAGTATGTGTAGAATAGGGAACAGGTAACAGGGAACGGTAGGAAATAGTCAACAGGATTTTTTTGTGATGATAAATTATTATGATTTATCTAATTGATGTTAAACTAATAGAGTTAGCTTGAATTATAGTCACCTGTAAAATTCATGTCAATACTTTATCAAAAGCCCTAAAAGTGCCGATGCCAAATTGCCTGATTATCATAGGGGTTTTCATAGTAGTGAATTAATTAATTGTGAAATTAGGCAAAAATTCTAATAAAATCCCCATCTCCCCATCTCCCCATTTCCCCATCTCTCAATCTCCCTACTCCCTAAGACGAAAGTCCCTCACCTAATTGAGAAGCACTACAGTCTATAATATGTAAAGCGCAATAAAAACTAGGAGGTGATCGTGATGCTGCTCAACTACCAATACCAGGCTTATCCAAGTAGTCAACAAAAACTAGAACTAAATGATTGGCTAAGGATTTGTCGGTACTGGTACAACTGGCAGTTGGGCGATCGCTTTCGGTGGTGGAATGAAAACCGCACTGCTGTTAATTCTTGTCCGTTGATTACTTATCTACCAGAACTCAGAGATAACCCCGGTTATTTCAGTCAAAAAAAGCTGTTACCAATCTGGAAAAAAGACTTGGTGACAGTTGTCCACTCAGGTGAGTTGCTGGACTTTACCCGAGTTCCTGCGAATACTTTACAGGACGTATGTAAAAGAGCAGACCTAGCTTTCAGTCGATTCATCAAAGGCGATTGTAATGGTAGTCGTAGCGGAAAACCGCGATTTAAAAATCAAGCTAGATACAGGACTTTAAAGATAGATGGGAAAGATTGTTTTTCTGTAGCCAGAATCGAGAAGAAATGGATATGGCTAAAGATAAGTAAACTCAAGGGCTGGCTTAAGGTACGCCTACATCGTCCGCTGCCCGACGGGTTTAAGATCAAGAATATTCTAATCACCAAGAAAACCGATGGTTGGTACACAACCTTATGCTTAGAAGATTCTACAGTACCAGCGTTTACACCACAAAGTGTTATTCCCACTTGGGATAATGGCATAGGGTTGGATGCCGTACTTTACGGAGAGGATTATCTAGCAACATCTGAAAACACCAAACTACCTTCACTTAAGTCTTACCGTAAAAATCATTCTGATCTAGAAAAGGTACAGACAAAAAAGAATGCCAAGACAAAAGGCAGTAAAGCTAGAAGGAAATTGCAATCGCGTGAAGCGAGAATACATCAACGGATTGCTAGGAGCCGAAAGGATCATGCCTATAAAACAGCTCATGTTCTGGTTAGAACCGGAAAAAAAGTTTTCTATTATGAAAATTTGAACCTTACTGGTTTAAATAAACGAAATAAACCCAAGCCAGATGGGAAGGGTGGATATTTGCCTAATGGACAGTCCGCTAAATCTGGATTAAATAAGTCTTGGTTGGACGCAGGGTTTGGACAGTTCTTTGAGGTACTGGACTACATAGCTGGAAAAGCTGGAGCAGTAACGAAAAAGTGTAACCCTGCCTATACCTCTCAGCTGTTAAGCTATCGAGACGAGTTTGTATTCACGGATTGCGACCTCCGCGAGTATTGGGATGAGCAAGAAATGTTATTGGTTGATCGCGACGTAAATGCTGCAATTAACCTAAAACGAGTGGGGCTGGGCGTGTTCCCCACTATAAAACGCCGTAAAGGGAATCCGGTTATAGATAGCTCTATAACTAATAGTACCTCAAAGGAAGTTTTAGTAGCTCTAAGGAGTGCTAGAAGCTTACACTTAACGGATAGTGAAGTGTAGGAACGTCACCTAGGCAGACCTCAGCTATGGCAAACATAAGATTGATTCTAAAAGGAAGCAATGCCAAAATAACGACATCTTTCCGAAAAACTATCAATATCTAACTTTGGTAAAAAAAATAGAACAGATATGGAAGCCGAGTACATTATACAAGCATTGCAACTCGTGCCACATCCTGAGGGGGGGTTTTATCGAGAGATGTATCGATCAGATCAGGTCGTAAAGACACCTTTTGGAGATCGGTCTGTTGCTACCTCAATCTATTATCTCCTCCGTAGTGGTGAATATTCATCGTGGCATCGTATTAGGTCTGATGAACTGTGGTTTTATCATGCTGGTGTACCATTGTGTCTCAACTACCTTGACGAGACCGGTTCACACCGGGGCATACTACTGGGAGCCGGTTTGACAGACGGTGCTCATCCTTACTATTGTTTGCCAGGCGGTACATGGTTTGGGGCGATTCCTTCACAAGATGATAGTTTTTCTCTGGTGAGCTGCGTTGTTGCACCAGGCTTTGACTTTGCAGACTTTGAGTTGGCAGAAAGCGGAGTTTTCCCTCAGATAAGCCGGGAGTTATTTTGATTGAGGAGCTGTTATGGGATGGTTCTAGGGAGCCGCTATGGCATTGACCTTGGCCAAAAGGCCACGCTACGCGAATGGTCACGCTGCGCGATGCTCCTTTGGAGCCGCTACGCGAACGCATAAAAGGGATCGGTCTAGGCAGCTACTAGGTATCTTTAGTAGGACTATTAAAAGATTGATTGTAAGGAAACAGAGTATCCAGTAATCGGTTCAAGCTCCCCTGCCCATGAACAGTAGGCTGAGTCTTCGGGGTTGGTGATTCTGTCTGCGACTCAGCGGTCGTCTCAGCTTCAATCGTTTCTGTTGTATTAGTGTCTGTTGTATTAGTGTCTGTTGTATTAGTGTCTGTTGTATTAGTCTCTGTTGTATCTGTAGCCACCGTATTACTAGTGGATGGCACTTGACCATTGACAGATTCCGTGGTAAAGCTGTTCTCAGGTACAGTTGATGATAACTCCTGAGGTTTCTGCTCCAAGCTATCAGGAGTTGGTTGAGACTCTTCCGGTAATGGACGCCCCTTATCCCCCAACACCGACGCTGATGGCACAACTTGTAAGGATTCTACAGAATGATTCCAAATTGTCGTCAGGGAGCCAATACTAGCATTAGCGCCAATTTTTCCCTTCCCCACGACTAGAACCCCAGCGCCTAAACTCGCTCCTGATTCCACCTCCACAGTACCTTTGTGAGCATGAATAATTGCTCCCATACCGATACAAACACCGGCTGCAATCGTTATTTTACTGTCTGGATCTGCTCGCAAAATTACCCCTGCTGAAATAACAGCACTAGGATCAATGCTCACATTTCCTTCCACATATATATGAGAATTATTACTCAATAGAAGTTTAGGCAAGTGCATAATTTTTGGCACGGTAGACTTCGCCGCAGTTGTCGGGGTAAAGAATTTTGGGTAAACGGTTTTGGGATTAAATTTGACTCTAGCACTATCATTTTTGATGGCTTCTTTACCTTGGCAAGAAGTCTAATACCTATCAATACCGTGATTGCCGCTAGTCTTTTGTATATCGTTTATGTAAATGGTTGACGGTTAACGGTTGACGGTGACTTGTCAACTGTCAACTGTCAACAAAACGCGATTAATTATAGCAATGGGTCATCAGGCATTAACAAACTCAAGAAAGTAATGCAGCGCGGCCTTGGGGAGACCACACCTCCCACACTTCCCACACTCCCCCCTCTTTCCCTATTCCCTGTGCTACACTTATCGATTACGGCTTTTGAATCAGCGTCTCTAGAACACGCCGTTTAGCTTTCGGATCAATACCAATCAACCGTACATACTCACCAGAATGTTCAACCAAGCAGGTTTCTAGACCTTCAACCACGTCTGAAACCCGAGTAGAATCAATGGGGGAGCAACTCTGCCAAGAACTGGTGCGGAATCGACGTTTATCCGCATGTTCAGTACCAATGCGATAACCTTGGGACAACAAGCTACGGATCTGCTCAACAATATCTTGACTCAAGGATGAACCAGAAACGCTGCTGCCATTGAATCCTGAGGATTGCGTTGAACGGGGAGTATAGCTACTACTACTAGGTTTAGCACCAGGGTTGACAGTGTCCCCAGGTTTTTGAATAATTTTTTCCATCACCCGGCGCTTGGCTTTCGAGTCAATGCCAATCAGTCGGACATACTCACCAGCGTGGTCTGACAAACAAGCCCCTAGGTCTGCCAAAGCCTGTGATAGGTTATCGGAGCTTATGCCAGGGGCACTCTTCCAGGAACTAGTCCGGAAGCGACGCTCATCAGCATACTCAATACCAATCCGATACCCTTGGGACAACAGTTGACGAACTAAATCATCCACTGATGAGTCTAAGCCATTGCTAGAGAAACCCGCAGTAGGTTGAGGAGCAGAGCTATAGGGGCTGTAGCTTCTTGAACCAGATCCAGTGGAACTTCCAGAAACAGGGCCACCCGGTTTTTGGATAATCTCTTCACACACCCGGCGTTTAGCTTTAGGGTCAATCCCAATTAGTCGGACATACTCACCAGCGTGGTCTGCCAGACAATCACCCAAGGATTGGAGCACTTCTGATTCACGATCGGAGTGTATTCCGGAAGCACTCTTCCAGGAACTAGTACGGAAGCGACGCTCATCAGCATATTCAGCACCAATTCGGTATCCTTGGCCTAACAGTTGACGAACTCGTTGTTGAAGCTCTGAACTTAATCCTGTATTTGAAGACATTGATCTGAAAGATTTATGGGAACTATCAGGGCTACTATGACCATTAGAGTCAGCATTGTCAGCAATTTCCTTGCGGATCGGTATCATGCAGGAATCATCCTCTGCACACTGATAACCCGCCCGCAATGCATAATTGATTGCCACCACATGGTTAGCAAACGTTCTATCTTGCTCTTCTACATCCGGTAGTCGGTCAGCTTGCTGCTGATTAGTAATCACCGCTCCGGAAGGAACATATTTACCGGGAGGAATTTCGACATCCTGAACGAGGGCATGCATCATCACAATACAGCCCTTGCCAACTCTAGCATTAAACACCGTAGAGCGAAAGCCAATAAAGCAATCATCCGCAACATAAGCAGGACCATGAATCAGGCTCATGTGGGTAATTGATGCATTCTTGCCAATCCACACCGAGTAATCGTTCTGGTCATCCCCAACAACCCGACCGTCTTCAAGACCATGAATCACAACACCATCTTGAATATTGGTACCTTCACCGATGTAAAATGGTCCCCCTTCATCAGCTCGAATCGAGGTTCCCGAGGCAATCAATACATTTGGCCCAATCTCTACATCTCCAATAATGTTGGAAAAAGAATGGACATAAGCTGTGTCATCAATTTTTGGTTCAGCCAGATCCCGTGACCAAGGTGTTGGGGGAGCTGCCTGGGTGCTAAATGCCATAGATGTTTTCCTCCTAATTTTTATTTGAGATACACTGTCATGAAATAGATTTTTGTCAAGCCCCACATTTGAGGATTGGGGGTTAGTTATTTCTGCTGCTCCCACTCGGGAATTGTAAGTAATCACGCAGAAATTGCTGGATTGTTAATAGTTAACCTCTACCGTTATGGCTTATCGTTACAAATAACTGCTTTGGAAAGCTATAGGGCTCAAGTCAGAATCGAGCAATGGATAACCAGGCATAAGCTACTACCCAAAGCTACTACCCAAAGCTACTACCCAAAGCTACTACCCAAAGCTACTACCCAAAG
>NZ_CEYLVT010000200.1:0-5976 GCF_982860115.1 Moorena sp. | reverse complement strand
CCACTATTGTCAGAACCTACTTACTAATACTGGTCTTTTTTCCTGTAGAGCATGCTATTGTCCACACTGACCGTGTCAATAATCCCCACCACCATAGCGTCGATGGGACGCTTGTCACTCTCACCGACTTGCCGAGCCGCGCTGCCACGGCTGACTAGCACCCACTCATTTATACCAGCACCGACTATGTCAGCAGCTACCTCATACTTGGGGAGTGGTTCTCCTGCATCATCTAGGTATTGCAGGAAAAGGAATTTAGTTCCTCTAAGACTAGGATCTTTATAAGTACTAACGACCGTGCCTCGGACCTTGGCAATTTGCATTGACCTAACTTATTAACAGGACTTGGGGTGACAGGACTTGGGGGGAGATGGATTAGGGAGCAGTTATATGGCCAAGCCAAAACTAGTGGATCAAGCAATCTCTCCCCTCATGGTAAGCACATCCCCTACTTGACACCGGCATGTATTGAATCTCAAATTAGCGGACGATTATGGACGGTTCATCGGACGGATGGCGTTAGTACTCTCCCGGAACTGTTCCACATCTTCGGTATAACGAATTGGTAGAACATACTCCAGATTTTCGTGAGGTCGAGCAATAATATGGGTAGATAATACCTGACCGCCATTAACACGCTTAACGTTATCAACCCCAGCGGATACGGAAGCTTGCACCTCAGACACATCTCCCCGGACAATCACGGTTACACGAGCGCTACCAATTTTTTCATAACCCACAAGGGTGACACGAGCCGCTTTCACCATAGCATCAGCTGCTTCTACAACCGCTGGAAAACCCAGGGTTTCCACCATTCCCACAGCAATTGACATGAATTTTACTCCTAGACGTTTATCAAGATTTTGATCAACCCACGCGCTGACCACACGTGGGATGGTTGTGACGGCATATAAGCCCTTAAGCTAAACCTATAGTCACTGCATACCAACGAGTTCAGCACCCAAGCTTGTGCCAATTGCCTCTAGACTCTCTATGGTTTTTAGGAGCATCTTGGCTAGTAGCTACGGAACTGTTCCACAGCTTCGCTGTAACGAATTGGTAGGACATACTCTAAGTTTTCATGGGGACGAGCGATGATGTGGGTAGATACCACCTTACCTCCATTCACCCGGTTTGCATTTTCTATTCCAGCAGCTACGGAAGCTTGCACTTCGGAGACATCTCCCCGCACAATCACGGTTACACGAGCGCTACCGATTTTTTCATAACCCACAAGGGTGACGCGAGCGGCTTTAACCATCGCATCAGCTGCTTCTACAACAGCTGGAAAGCCCTCAGTTTCAATCATTCCAACAGCAATTGGCATTTCGCTTTTCTCCTAGTGGATTAGTCAAATAAGAGTGATTAACGCTCCCTAACTAACCTTGCAGTGTAGTTAGGGCAGTGTAGTTAGGGTTTCTATGGCATTGCAGATAACTGCAATGTTGCCGGGTAAATCGGCCTTTTCGATACACCGTCAGAACGTGAGCCGACCAAGCCCTTTGCAGGTAGCTAACTGACCTAGCTAAGTGTATTGGTCGTGCTTCTGTGCTTCCCTTGCTCCTCCCTTAATCCGCCTCATGGTTAGTTTGGGGATTAAAGGGTGGAGGGGGTGTGGGTTTGCCTGACCAAAAGTGATTGTTTCCCTGGCCAAAAGGCTACGCTACGCGCACACCCCGGCTCAAACAAAGATAGTAGACGGGGAATGCCCTCAACATCTTTGTTTAAAGGACAACCAAAACTAAGCATAGAGAACCTTGGCGTATTTGACAATATAAAATATGATAATACTTCTTAATGAGAGACCTTAACGAAACTTAACACTCCGAGGGGGTCAGCTAGATTAGTTAACGAAAATTCACCGTTTTGGAGAATGGTTGCTTTTGTTTTATAATTTTTTTATAACTTTTAGATAAGTAATCCTCACTCAAGCCAGAATTTGAGTGCGGTCACCGAGTTCCTGGGTTACGACACGGGGAACTGGGTCGCTCTAACCTGACTAAGCATAAATCGGTGGATAGATGGGTTGTCAAGCCTGATTTGACCTTTAATCCATTAGCTTGCTCGGTTGTCAAGCCCAACTTGACCTTTAATCCGTTAGCTTGCTCGGTTCTATAAAGGTTAGTTGTCATGATGTCAATAACCACGGTTTATGGTAGAGATAAAAAAAATATTCGGGAAAAAACTGCAGGGATTATGCCCAAGATAACCCTTAACTGATAAAGTTATAAAAATACTAATGATTGAAGACAAATCACGACATTATTAGCTGTAAACCGAGGAAAATCGTCACTTTAAAAATTCGTTTGGGCTAATTAGTACCGATTTTTATTTAATTGATTCAATGATGAGGTCAAGGCGTGATGACTGAGTTGCTTACTCAGACTATTTGGGTAGTTCCTATTTACAGTTGGATTGGGGCATTTTTAACTATCCCCTGGGCAACAGGAATAGTGCGTCGTACAGGACCAAGACCAGCGGCTTACTTTAACCTGTTGATGACACTTTTCGCCTGCATTCATGGCTGGTTAATCTTCCAGGCTTCATTACAAGAAGCCGTGCAAGAGATACAGTTTCACTGGCTAATGGTTGCTGATATTGACATATCCTTTGTTCTGGAAGTCTCACCAGTGAGTACTGCAGCAATGGAGTTTATCACCAGCCTAAGTCTATTGGCTCAACTCTATGCTCTTGGATATATGGAGAAAGATTGGGGATTAGCTCGCTTCTTTGCCCTGATGGGGTTTTTTGAAGGGGCATTGATTGGAATTGTCTTGAGTAATTCCTTATTCCTGACCTATGCTCTGTTGGAAATGCTCACGGTGTGTACTTTGTTAATTGTGGGTTTTTGGTATGCTCAGCCTTTGGCACTCAAAGCTGCCCGAGATGCTTTTTTAACTAAGCGTGTAGGAGATATCTTGCTGCTAGTTGGGGTGGTGAGCTTAGCGACCTTTGCGGGAAGCTTAACCTTTTCAGACTTGTATACCTGGGCTTATTCAGCTAATCTACCGCCACTGGTAGGTAACTTACTGGGATTGGCTTTGATTGCTGGTCCAATTGGTAAATGTGCCCAATTCCCCTTGAATTTATGGTTGGATGAGGCGATGGAGGGACCGAATCCTGCCTCAGTACTGCGGAATTCCTTGGTGGTGACTTGTGGTACTTATGTGCTGATTAAACTGGTGCCGATTGTGACGATGGTCTCACCGTTGACCTTATCAGTGTTAGTAGTTATTGGTACTATCACAGCACTAGGAACCTCACTGGTAGCGATCGCACAAATCGATATTAAGCGATCGCTATCCCATTCCACCAGCGCTTACATTGGTTTAGTATTTATCGCGGTTGGAATGCAGCGCGCTGATATTGGTGTGATTTTACTGGTTGCCCATGCCTTTGCTAAAGCCCTGATGTTCATGAGCATCGGGGGGGTAATCTTCAACACCAATAACCAAAATCTAGCTGAATTGGGGGGCTTATGGTCAAAAATGCCTGCTACTAGCACTGCCTTTGCCGTCGGTATGGTTGGTCTAATTGGACTTTTCCCCCTGGGTGGCTTTTGGGCAATGAGTGAAGGGATTAACGCCTTTTGGTTTGAAGCCCCTCTTCTGGTCATACCCTTTCTCTTCGTTAACGCAGTTACTGCCTTAGGTTTAGTCCGGGTGTTTCGGCTAGTTTTCCTAGGTAAACCCCAAGCGAAGACCCGTCGAGCACCAGAAGTACCGTGGGCTATGGCTTTACCAATGGTAGCGTTAACGGTACTGACATTGCTGGTACCCGTGCTAATACGTCCGATGGAATTGCTATCGGAATGGAAGGATCTCAATCTCCTAGCCGAGGTCAGCTTGATAATCTCTGGTGTCGTAGGTTGCACTACAGGGGCTTTAATTTACCTACCCAGAACCTGGTCGCGCTCAATTCGGATGCCGTTGAAATTGTTCCAAGACCTATTCGCCTATGACTTTTACCTGGACGAACTGTATCGTTACACTATCGTGTTTGCTGTTCGCTTATTTTCTAACATTACAGCTTGGGTGGATAGATATATCGTTGATGGGTTAGTCAATCTGGTTGGTTTAGGAACAGTATTTAGTGGTCAAGGCCTAAAATACAGCGTTTCCGGTAAATCACAGTTTTATGTACTGACTATCCTATTAGGAATCAGCTTATTAGCAATCTTCATCACTTGGCCCTTGAATCAGTGGTCTTTTAGTCAGTGGTCTTTGGAGCAGTGGTCATTGTTGATCGGTCATTAATTAGAGGTTGAAGGTTGGTTTGTTATTCGCGAACAACAAACCAACCTTCGCCAATAGGCCACGGGTGCGCGTTCAACAAACCAACCCCATAACAACAGTTAGTAAACAAATAATTAGGAGACTGGTCGATTTATGTTGAGTGCCTTGATTTTGGTACCAATACTTAGTGCCGCTATAGTGGGGTTTTGGCCGGGGAATGTCACCCCTAAAGCAGCTCGTCAAATTTCCTTGGTAGTTACTGGTGGTATTTTTCTCTGGTCAGTAATATTGATGACCATGTTTAACCCCGGTGACGTGAATCTACAATTTCAGGAAAATCTTCCTTGGATTCAGGCAATCGGTTTGACCTATAGTTTAGGGGTAGATGGTCTATCATTGCCCTTACTGATCCTAAATGGTCTGCTAACCGCAGTTGCCCTGTATTGCACAGATTCCAACACCATTCGGCCTAGGTTGTATTACGCTCTGATGCTCTTGATCAATGGCGCTGTTGCCGGTGCCTTCCTAGCTCAGGATTTACTGCTGTTTTTTATCTTCTATGAGCTGGAATTGATTCCCCTATATTTGTTGATTGCCATTTGGGGGGGTAAGCGCAGAGGCTATGCTGCAACAAAGTTTCTCCTCTACACAGCCCTTTCCGGAGCCTTGGTTTTAGCGTCATTCCTGGGCTTAGTGTTTTTGACTGGTTCCTCTAGCTTTAGCTACGCCGAGACCAGGGAGCTAGCATCATTACTACCGGTTGCTCAGCAATTAATTCTTTTAGGAGCAGTTCTAATTGGCTTTGGGATTAAAATTCCCTTCGTGCCATTCCATACCTGGTTGCCAGATGCCCACGTGGAAGCATCAACTCCAGTTTCAATTCTATTAGCTGGTGTGCTCCTGAAATTAGGTACCTATGGTTTGTTGCGGTTTGGCTTAGGTTTGTTTCCGGAACCTTGGACAATTCTGGCACCTTGGTTAGGAATTTGGGCAGCAGTGAGTTCCCTTTACGGAGCATTCAATGCCATTGTCCAGAAAGACATGAAAAAAATGGTGGCATATAGTTCTGTCGCTCACATGGCATACATTCTGTTAGCTGCTGCTGCTGCCACTAAGCTAGCGTTGGTAGCCTCAGTTTTGCATATGATCAGTCACGGTTTAATATCAGCGCTACTGTTTTTATTAGTCGGTATCATTTATAAGAAAACTGGCTCACGGGATATCACTATCCTCAATGGTCTATTAAATCCCGAACGAGGTCTGCCAGTAGTTGGTAGTTTGATGGTACTTGGTGTGATGGCTAGTGCTGGTATCCCTGGCATGGTGGGATTTATCTCTGAGTTTCTGGTCTACTGGGGTAGTCTCCAGGTATTACCAATCCCAACTATCCTATGCATGCTCAGCACCGGTTTAACGGTTGTTTACTTTTTACAACTAATTGGTGGAGCCTTCTTTGGTCGTCTGGCTAGCCATATAACTGATTTACCGAGGGTTAAGTTCACAGAACAATTACCAGGGCTGGTTCTAGGCCTATTGATTGTGCTTTTCGGACTACAGCCAGGATGGATACTTAATTTAAGTGAGCCGATCACAGCAACTTTGGTAACGACACCACCGAATGTAGCGGTGAAGGTATCAACCAATAGTTGAAGGTTAGCCCGTTGCTCACGTAGCGTCGCGGAAATGTAGAATTTAGAATTTAGAATTTAGAATTTAGAATTTAGAATTTAGAATTTAGAAT
>NZ_CEYLVT010000199.1:0-13850 GCF_982860115.1 Moorena sp. | reverse complement strand
GCGGCAATAGCCGAACAACAGCCCACGGGTGTAGGCGGTGGTAATAAGTCATAATGAATCTTGTCTCCTTTCATGGGGAATCTAGAGCCAGCCTTGGGACTGTGGATAATCTGTTGGCTGGCTCTTGTCATGGAACATATTAGCGTCCATGGCATGGTTTTATTATAACATAAAAACATTATATTATAGCATATTTTAAAAACTTTTGTAACAAATGTTTGGGGTTGCTGAATTTTTGAATATTAAGCAACCCCAAAATAGGAACAGGCAAGACGCCTATTCGCCAAAATAGGAACAGGCAAGATGCCTATTCTACAAAGCTTTTCAATTTATTCCATTATTAAGCAACACTAAAAAGGAACAGGCAAGATGCCTATTCCACAACACTCTTCAATTTATTCCATTATTAAGCAACGCCTTTAGGGAACAGCGGATCTGGAAACAGGGAAAAATTTTCTGTACCTCATTAGGCTATAATCAGCTTTAATAATTAAAAGTGTTGTGTCAATTATTGTGTACTTGGGATACCAAGCTGACTAGCACGGATCATAAAAAAAACTCTGTTTTATCGCGTTCCACTCTCGAATTAAGTGGGTTTCACTTGGCCTTAACTTACGCCCCTTTAACTCAGGGTGACTAGCATAGAATACAGCATCGATTAATGCTGTAATTGTTTCCCCGTAATCCTTCAAGTCATAATCATAGGTTACATCATCAGCATAACAGCTAGGTATTTCCGTCCAGACAATCCTCTCTTTCAAAACCTCTTTAATAGCCAACCACTCTTGTTTGTACTGTGTTTGGTAAGACTTGATACTCTTGTTTGACATTTCTGGATTAGCCTGCCAAAAATAAAAGTTAGTAAACCGGTCTAGTACAGACTCGGGAACACACGCAAGTGCTTGACTATGTAAAACAACGGAGGCGGAAATAATGGATAAGGCTAGAGATTTAAGTTTGAGCATTGTCCGAAATTGTTACACTTATTTCTTTAGTCTTCCTTTCCTATAGGGGGTCTTCAGGACTTTTTGTCCATTAGTTCCAGTGCCATGCTTTTTTGGAGCGGCTACGGTAACGCATTTTTATTCCTGCTGGAAAATCAGGTATGATTCCCCAGCAAACTATTGCACTGAGACAATAATACTTAAAGGTGTTGTGTAAATTATTGTCTGCTTGACATACCAAGCTAACTAGCACCAACTATAGGATGAAACACTCTGCTTGATCAAGTTCCACTCTCGAATTAGCTGGGTTTCATTTGGTCTAATCTTACGCCCCTTTAACTCAGGGTGACGAGCATAGAACACCGCAGCTATTAATGCTGTAATTGTTTCCTGGTTATCATTGACGAAATAACTATAGTTGAGATCATCAGCATGGTTTTCATGATCAGTATAACCATCACACCTAGGTAATTTCCTCCAGACAATCCTGTTTTTCAAAGTTTCTTTAATAGCTAACCACTCTTGGTTGTACTGTGTTTGGTCAGACTTAAGACTATTGTTTGACATTTCTGGATTAACCTGCCAAAAATAAAAGTCAGTAAAATCCTTTACTACAAACTCGGGCACAGAGGCAAGTGCTTGAGTTTGTAAAACAACTGATGCGGCAAGAATGGATAAGCCTAGAGATTTAAATTTGAGCATTGTCCGAAACCGTTACACTTCTTTCTTTAGTTTTCCCTTATATAGGAAAATGATTTAGCGATAGCCAAGGGACTTATTTCAACCAATATAGAACTGAACTATAAGTTTTACTTCCGTGATTTCTATGAAAATAGTGCTTGATTTTGAAAAAAATACTAATTGAATATTCCTAATTTTCGTTGTCAGTTTTTTGTCATCTAGCCTAAGTCTGAAACAAATCTAATTTTTACCCTGACTTAAAATAGTTTTAACTAACTCAATAGCAGCATCTGGATTTGTTGCCAAAAATACATTCTCCTGGGACAGACTACAGAAAAACTGTTGACTCTCTCGATGGTCACTCAACAAAACTACTTTTTTCCAACTTTTGAGAGCCAGAGCAATTTCTGATGCTGTTCCTATGCCCATTCCACAGGCAATTACCACATCACTAGAGAGTACATTAATCGTATTGCGAGCATTGCCCATATCCGTAACGATGGCAATATCGACCGCATCAGACATGGCTCTATTGACTCTCCCCGCTTTAAAAAGACGGGGATTCGTTAAGAGTCCACAACCGAACTCTTACAGGCGTAGTCAAAGCGCCCCTACTGAGTTCTATCAGGTCAGAGCCGATAGTTCCCGCTACTTTTCTGATGATATTTAACGCACCATTACAGTCTGCATTGACATATAAATTCGATGCAGTCCTATACAATCCTCGCTTCACCCTTTTTCCTGAAGGCTTCCAGCATGCGGGTTTTTCACCGAATATGGGAAGACTGTCATTGTCTAGTGAACTTGCTTTGCTTGTATAGCTTTCTTCTGTCTCAACAAAGGTGATTCCGTAGAGATCACACATTTTAGAAATTCGATTCTTCAACCTGGCCGTAGGGATTTGGATAAATTTTTGATTATTCCTTTTTCCTATATTGAGGCCATTTTTTTGTCCTTTGTTCCATCCAAAGACGACAGTTCCAATTTCGTTTTTAAGACAGTGATCGATGACTAATCTAGCAGCTTTATTGACTCCGTCACGCATTTGACGGTTTCGCTTTTCTGATCTATTTGCTAGTTGTTTTGTCCAGTAATCTTTCCCATACCCTTCCTTGAGGGATGACACACGCTTGTTGTACCACTGATTCAGGCTTTTAATGTGCTTGCCATCAATTATAAACCCATTACCTAAGGTGTCAACGCATGTCAACCAGTTATCAATTCCATGGTCAATGCCCAATAGTTTAATGGAATCTACATTGACATCTTTTGATTCTATTTTGTAAATAAACTCGACATAAAACTGTCCGTTTCTTGGTAATATCCGAACCTCTTTTATGCTTTCCCAGTCAAGGTTAGAAGGAAACTCGACATAAAATTCGGATAGTCCAAACCATGCTTTGACCTGCCTACCTAACGGAAACCGAAGTTTGTTATCAACCAACTTTAGCCATCTTTTCGGGTATGAGACGGTAAACATTCCTCCTGATCTTCTGTACTTAGGAGGATTAGGCTTGTCATTTAATTTTCCAGCTTTGTATAGCTTGTCTAGTTTCTGAAAAGATTTAAAAGATTCAGCTACTCCATTACAAACTTGTTGAGAAGCGCTTACGTACATAGCAGAAAAATGCTTGTTACGTTTCATTTCTTTACACAATTCAGACCTGTTCACAATTCGACGAGTCTTGAACCATATTTGCCTTGCATAATAAACAGAGCAGTTGTAAATATTGTTTGACTCTCTGCATATGTACTCAATCACTGCCAACAAGTCTTTGTCAGGTGACAATCTTACTTGCTGGCAACCCCAGTAAGATGGTTTTTTACTCATACCACTATTATAGGCTATGATGTTGATAACTTGCCATTATCGACATAAATAAATGATTAAGACTTCTGATAAATATAGAAGAACCTCTCATGCTGTAGGATTAGCGCATGTTCACATGGTTTGGATTCCGAAAAGACGTAAACCCGTACTGGTTGGTAAAGTTAAAAATCGCCTATCTCAAATACTGAATGATGTAGCAGTAGAAAAAGGTTGGTTCCTTAAAGCACTTGAAATTGCCCCAGATCACGTACATGTACTGGTAGAGCATTCTAGTGATGTAGCCATTCATGAAATAGCCAAAGCCTTTAAAGGTCGATCGTCGAGAATCCTGAGGCAAGAGTTTCCTCATTTGCTTAGATTACCTAGTTTGTGGCCTAGGTCTTATTTTTACGACACGACAGGATCTGTTAGTACATCAAAAATAATGGCTTACATCAACGATCCACATCACGGCAGGTGAGCAATCCCTCACCTGCCGTGTCGCGTTTCTTTGAAGTTACCGTAAGAGTAGTGGAGCCTTATTTACAAGATTTAACCCTTTTACCCATAGCCGACTAACCATAAAGGCTCCACTACTCTTACGGTTTCGTCTCCTCCCCGGATTAAAATCGCGGGGCTACCACGCTCCCGCGTATTTCCGTGTCGTTGCTGGGTAAAATACCAATAGTTAACCCACCAACCATTTTGGCTCCCCGACTGGCCGCATCCATCACTCCCACATTTCTGCCACCGGTCAGCAGTACCCAGCCATTATCAGCAATGAGTTGACCGAGACGATAAGCACGATTAATGTCAGTAGTAGTGGCCTTGTCACCAGGCCCCATGACCCCAACCACTATTTTTCTCATGGCTTACTTAAGTATCAGAGATTGTTTATAAAGTAACTCTTTTGAAAAAAATAGTATGAAGCGTCTGTAAAAGTTGTGTGAAAATTCGGTAAACCGGTGCTTAATTGTTAAACCAATAACAGCTATAATATCGCTCAGGGGGTGACAAGCTAATTGAAAATATTACAGGGGTTAGGTTAATGGGGTTAGGTGTTAGGTAAAATTGTCAAGGGGGATGGATTGATTAAAACTATCATTGACGAAGTCTGGTTAAAATTGCTTCAATTGCTGGGAAATATAAATGACACCGATGCGCTCATTTTACCCAATACCTAAAACCTAAAACCTAAAACCTATCTAGGTTTGAGCTTTGTTGTCACCCCGTGAGATAATATCGACTGATATGCTAATTATTTCGTTTGCTAATAATGTCCTTAACAAAATCGAGTGATCTATAACTGATTAAACCATTTTTTAATAAAAATTAGATATAATTCCTAGCGATATCTAATTTTTATATCTTGACTACTGTTCCCGATTCCCGATTCCCTCGGTGCGCTTTCCGTAGGCGAATTAAATTCGCCACGGGTCGCACCGCTCCCTACTCCCTACTCCCTACTCCCTACTCCCTACTCCCTACTCCGAGATCAGTTGTTCTCTGTTGCCTTTGGAAATGTTCCATCGACTCAAACGATACTTTCTGATTAGTTCGCCATCCCCCAAACATCATCTGCTGCCCTCAATGGCAGAAGATACCTTGCTCACTCCCCATCGACTCCATTATCCCCATTGGCATGGGAATAATGATCATCTCCCCCCTGTTGCGTTAGTTAACTGGTTATCGACATCAGAAGCATCTAGAGAACAAAACAATAATCAAGATAATAATCAAGATAATAATCAAGATAATAATCTAGGAACTATCCCCCTAGCAGGAGAACATAAAACAGCGGAATCATGTATAAATCATGGGGATTACCTGTGGGCAAAAGGTCAACTAAATCAAGCAGTGACCCAGTATCACCAGGCAATTAAACTAGATCCTAAATCGAGTTTGGGTTACCAACGTCTAGGAGCAACGTTGAAGCAACAAGGTCAATTCGATCAAGCTACTGCTTACTATCGCAAAGCCATTAAATTGGCTGGACTAGAAACCATCGAGTTGGATCACTCACAATCAAAACAATCATCTATAGGTCAATCTGTTCCTAGCTCTAGTGAGCGCCACTGTAAACAATATCAGTCAGGAGGTCTTTTGGAAGCAGTTACGGTTTATCTACAACAGGCGCAGACTTACTTGAAGCAAAGACAATGGCAACAGGCGATCGCTGCCTGTGAGCGAGCCATTAAAATTGCCCCAGATACAGCCCAGGCTTACAAGATTTGGGGAAATGCGCTACAGTTCATGGGTCAGACTACTGAAGCTATGGGTTACTATGGCCAAGCTTTGGAAATTGAGCCGGATTTTGCAGAAGTTTATGCTAATCTCGGTAGCTTGTATGCTGGTCAGCAGAAGTGGGAAAATGCGATCGCTTATTATCAAAAGGCGATTAAGCTAAAACCCGATTTGGCTGGGGCTTATCGCAACTTAGCTAAAGTATGGACTCAGGTGGGGAACCAACAGGAAGTCCTTAAATGCTGTTATCATCAGCTGATGCTAGAGTTGGATAAATCTAAACCAGAGGACTTCCTTAATCTAGGAAATCAGTTGTTTAAGGAAGGTCTGGTAACAGAAGCGATCGCTTGTTACCGCCAGGTAATTGAGCGGAATCCCCAGTCGGTGGTAGCTTACCAAAACCTGGCAGAAGCCTTGAATCGCCAGGGGAAATGGCAAGAGGCCAATGCTTGCTATCGTAAATTACTCCAATATTATCGGACTGGTTCTCAGTTAACAGCTTCTCAGTTAACTAGTCAGATCAATGGTCAGTTAACTGGTCAGTTAACTAGTCAGATCAATGGTTACACCCACAATCAAGCTAACCGCTCTGATGCCCTGAAACAGGCTATTGTGCCTCAATTGGTAGACAACCAGAAGCAGCAGCAGGTGTCAATCAATCCACCATTACGTTACAGAGGAGGGGCGATAAAAGCATCAACTGTTGCCATCGTGCCTAGCCCATCTCAAATCACCGTTAATCCCAGCAATGAAACGGTAAAGCCTATCCCTACTGCTCCAGAACGATTAGACCCAGAACAATTAAAGCCAGAGCCATTAAAGCCAGAGCCATTAGACCGAGAGCCATTAGACAGAATCCGCGATCGCACACCACAACTCTGCGGCGGCAATCATTTCCTGCAACTTCCTAACTCTAGAGCGTCCCAGTCTAATCTAGACCGAGATCAAAGCCTTGAGTCGTTTATCAAAGCAGCTCAACAAAATCCAGATTCAGCTAAAATCCAGACAAATTTAGGCAGTGCTTATGCTCAGCGGCAGCAGTGGCAAGATGCGATCGCATGTTATCAAAAAGCGATCGCAATTAATCCCAGCTTTGCTGGAGCTTACCGTAACTTAGCAAAAGTTCTAACTCAAACCAATCAATCCGAGGCAGCAGCGGATTATTGGTATCAAGCTCTGACATTGGAACCGAATACGGTATCGGCTGAAGAACACTTCAATCTCGGTAATACCTTAACTGCCCAAGGGAAATTAGCCCAAGGGATATCCTGTTATCGTCAGGCAATGGAATTGAAACCTAATTTGTCTGAAGCTTACCATCGACTAGGGGATTTACTAAAAAAACAAGGACAAGAGCAAGAGCTGCTAACCCTTTATCAGCAAGCAGTTCAAAACAATCCCCAAGATGCTAAAGCTTATTTCTATTTAGGAAACCTGTTCACAGAGCAAGAAGCATGGGAGCAAGCTTACCCTTGTTATCTCAAAGCCACTCAACTGCAACCGAGTCTTGCACAAGCCCATCATAATTTGGCAGATACCTTAGTTAAGCAGCAACGGTGGCAAGAAGCAGTAACAGCTTACCGTCGAGCCATTGAGATACAGCCAGAATTTTCCTGGTCTTATAACAACATGGGCGATGCCTTGCTTAAGTTAGAACGGTGGCAAGACGCAGCCGATGTATTCCGACAAGCCATTGAACTCAAGCCAGATTTCCCCTGGTCTTATCAAAATTTAGGTGATGCTCTACAAGCCTTGGAGCAGTGGGATGAAGCAATTATTGCCTATCGCCATGGGATTGAGGTGAAATCCGATTGGCCCTGGTCTTATTACAACTTGGGACAAGCCTTAGCAAAAACTGGACAGTGGCTTGATGCGATCGCAGCCTATCGTAACGCTATCGAACTTGACTCGAATTTTGCTAAAGCCTATAGTCATCTCGGTGAAGCCTTAGCCAGAATTGGCGAGTGGGATGAAGCCATTAGCTGTTACGAACAAGCGATTGATATTGACCCCAGTCTTCATGTTTCCGTCTACCAGAATTTAGGGGAAGCCTTAGAACGAAAAGGATATAGTAATTCAGACTATAGTAATTCAGAGCTTAATAATTTAGAACTTAGGACAAAAGACGATAACTCTAGATGGCTCTTTGAACCAATCAATTCAGAGCGATTGACAAAAGACGATAGCTCTAAGTGGCCCCACGTTTTCCTTCAACCCTTTCATCCCCCCCAAACTCTCCCCGATGGCAGCCCCTGGCCAAAGATATCGATTGTTACCCCTTCGCTGAATCAAGGTGAGTTTATCGAAGAAACTATATTATCAGTGATTCATCAGCACTATCCCCATGTCGAACACATCCTGATTGATGGGGGCTCTACTGATGAAACCATGACCATTGTTAATCAATATCGAGACCACCTTACCTATGTAGTTAGTGAACCCGATAGTGGCCAAAGTGAAGCCTTGAACAAAGGATTTGCGATCGCATCTGGAGAAATCTTGACTTGGCTTAATAGTGATGACCGATTAGCGCCAGGAGCCTTATATAGAGTAGCGCTAGGGTTTTACACTAGTGGTGCTGATGTGGTAGCCGGTGTCTGTCAACTGTTTAAGGATGGCGTAGCCCTAGAGCAACACTTGACATCTTGTGCTAATGGACTGATGTCCCTTGAGCAAATCTTAGATGTGAAAAGGAATTGGCTAACAGGGAAATTCTTCTATCAGCCAGAAGTCATGTTTACCCGCACCATTTGGGAAAAGTGTGGTGCATCAGTAGATGAAGCCCTCTTCTACAGTATGGATTACGAGTTGTGGGCGCGATTTGCTGCCAAGGGAGCCACCTTACAGGTAATTGGTTATCCCGTAGCTCAATACCGTATCCATGAAAACCAAAAGACTAGCACTAAAGATAAGTATGAGCCGGAATTACTATCAGTATCAGAGGCACTGCGGACTAAATTTAACTGTCCTAAGTCTAAGGCAACAGAAGAGCCTGGGCAACGCCACAGCCTGCGCATTGTGTGCTTCAACGATACCGGATTTCTCGGAGGGGCTGGGATTGCTCACCAACGAATTGCCAAATCCTTAGCCTTAGCAGGGCATCAAGTAATTCCCGTTGCTGGCACATTAGACTGGTCATTAACTCCCGTAGACTGCACAGGGTCAGAGGTCTATCAATTAATTGCTAGTCTCAATCCGGATTTAGTCCTAGTGGGCAATATCCATAATATGACCAATCCCTTGGATATTTTGGAAATACTTACCAGTCATTTCCCCACCATCTTCGTGATGCACGACCAGTGGTTACTTACCGGACGCTGTGCTTATGTAGGGGATTGTGAAAATTACACCACCCTATGTGATCACGAATGTCCCACTAGCCATGAGTACCCGAGCTTAGCATCAGAAAAAATAGCCGATGCTTTCCGTAAAAAACATCGGCTTTTAGGGAGCTATAAAAACTTGTTAGTCCTAGGGGATAGTCACTGGACCACTAATTGGGCTCGTTATGCCTTTGACTATCACCAGTCTCGACGGAATTTCCAAGAATGGGATGTTCCTCAGGAACCGCTAAGGGATGTTCCGTTGGAACCGCTACGGGACCGCAAATTTCAGAGAATTTACTATGGCATCGATTTAGACATCTTCCGACCCTTAGACCAGTCAGAATGTCGGAGTCAGCTAAATTTACCTCACGATAAATTTATTATACTCACTGGTAGTCAATCTGTAAACGATCAGCGCAAAGGGGTTAAGTATCTACTCAAAGCCCTAGACATTGCTAATCTCGATAATATCCTACTGGTTAGTTTTGGTCATGGCTCTGCGATCGCAGAAAACCTTGATATTTGGAGTACAGGATATATCGAGAACCCCTTTATACTAGCATCTTACTACAGCGCTGCCGATGTATTTATTGGGCCATCCCTTCAAGAAGCATTTGGTCAAACCTTTATAGAAGCAGCAGCCTGTGGTACACCAGCCATTGGCTATGGAGTAGGTGGTGTCAAAGAAGCCATCTTGAATCGAGTGTCAGGACGAGTAGTCACTAAAAAAACCCCAGAAGCCTTAGCTAAGGTAATCAAAGAATTATACTATGACCCCCACAAATTAGACCTGTTGGGGAAAACTGCAGCTATGTATATTGCCAACCACTTCTCCTTGCAGTCGAGCTATCACAGTTTTATGGTGGCCTTAGACCAAGGGGGTTGGGTCGATAAGCTCCAAATTCCCAGGGCAAGTAAATTTTTAGTAGACTCTCCCAAACTTACTCAACCCCTAGGGATTAAAAGCGGCATTCCCAAAAACAACAGTAGTATTATCTCTGGGGTTGGTATTCAAGGTTATACCCGTCAGGGTTTTGGAGCATTAGAAGAACCAATACCAGAAATTGGTCTTTTTCGTCCCAGCCAGTGGTTACTGTGGCCAGAGGGAGAGTTTGCCATCATTGCCGATAATCCCAGGAAAGGTCAGCTAGTCATTGCCTGCCGTAACGTGTCCGAGGGTCAGTTCCTTGAAGTTTTGCAACAGGGTAAGGTACTATTGCGGGTAGCAGTGCATCACTCTGGGATCGATCAAGTTAATGTATTTACCCTACCGATTTCGTTACTTGAAGGCTTCAATTTATTTTCCCTGAAGACCGAGACCTATCATATTGATCAGTCCAATCGTCATTTAGGGGTACTGATTGAGACAATTACATTTACAGAGCAACTCGATTGGGAACCGTTGCGGGAACGCAATCAATTATCCATCCTCATGGATGACCATCTCAATGGTATCGGTTGGTTATCACCTGAGACATTACATGGCACACCAGTTCGCTGGATGGAGAAGGTAGGTAGTGTGATTATTGACGGTATTAATACTATCAAGCCGCTGCAAGTGCGAGTTTCAGGAATGATGGCGGTTGAGAAACGGTTTATTAGCGATATGGTAGTTAAGGTAAATGGCAACGCTATTGATGGAGAGGTTCAGGAACAATCCGATAAATCTTGGGTGTTTGAAGGAATTATTCCCTCTGGCCGCCTAACCTTAAACGCTCCATTTGTGCTATCGATCGAATCACCAGGGGTGGGTAAGTTATCATCTATTGATTCGAGATTAGCTAGCCTATTAGTGAAATCGGTGACCATTGGAGCAGCTGAAGGCTAATGGCATAATCGAGTAATAGAATAAAACTATCTCTAGGAATAAAAATATTTATAGCAGTTCTCAAATCGGTTTTGAGAACTGCTATCTAGTCGCTTTGAACCAATGGAAAAAATTATATATACACGAGACAATCAGAAAGTTTATCTTGAGGTACCTCCCCCTGGTGATCTTCCTAGTTTCTTCGTCTTCGCGCTGCACAAATCAGGGAGTGTGATGCAGGACAAAATTATTGAAGATATTGGTTTTAACCTAAAGATACCACTGATTAGTGTTGCCAAGACTTCCTTTAATCAAGGAGTAGAAGAAAGTGCCTTTGGTAAGGAGATATGTGACCTTTTTGTTAAAACCGGATATGGCTTTTACGGCTCTCGATATCTCCCAGCCTATCTTAATGATTTCGATTTGAGTGGCTTTAAAAAAATCTTACTAATCCGGGATCCTAGGGATATTGTAGTATCCCATTATTTCTCCATGAAGAACAGTCATGTTATTCCCCCAGGTAAGATAGGTGATACCCTTTCAAAAAATCGCCAGCGACTACAAGAGATGGATATAGACCAGTATGCGATTCAACAAGCACCGATATTTCGCAAAATAATTCAAAGGTACAGCAAGATTGAAGACCAGTTATTCAAACTGTTTAGGTATGAAGATATCGTTTTCAATAAGCGTCAGTGGGTTGCGGATATTATCGATTTTTTAGAAGTAGAGCTTGAAGAGACTAAAATAGAGGAAATAGCTAAGAAGCACGATATTTTTCCAACTAAAGAAAATCCGGCATCACACATCCGTAAAGTCACCCCAGGGGATTATAAAGAAAAGTTGCAACCTGCCACGATTGATCAGCTTAATGAATGTTTTAAACCTATCTTGATTAAGTATGGGTATGAGAATTAATTCATAATTCTTAATTCATAATTCTTAATTCATAATTCTTAAATGTTAAGCATTATTTAAGGTTTTTCCCACTCCCTATCGGGTACATTTCACTGTCTTTATGCAAAGCCCCAGTGGGTGAAACCCCCTTTTGCTGCTGACAAAAATTCCAGATAAAATTCCCACACTCTCCACCCGCCAGACATTTCTTTTCTTTCCTCTTGACAAGTGTTTTTCCTTTAATCTAATATATCGGAGGTTGCTTAAGCCCCTAGCAGCAAAAAGCTGGGGAAGTAACTTCTGTAGGGGTGCAGAAAAAAAATAGTTACGAGGGTGTTTAACCTTTCGGTTAATTACTTGTTAACCCAATCATTACGATAAGGAAAAAAAATTAATTATGCAAAAACTACGCAATGCGCTATTGGCATTAGTTATTGCCATAGCTCTGACTTGGATGCCTTCTTTTACGGTACCTTCCGCACAGGCGGCTGCTGAAGTTGAATTTCATCCTGGACTCCAGTTTTCAATCGCCCCGACCGGACAATGGATAGAATCACAAAGTGGTCCGATATTTTCTCCGGACCACGAAGTTCATGTCTATTATGACTCCCTAAGGGTGTCTTCTGATAATCGTAGCTGTCCTAAATTTGGCCCTTCAACTGAGGTAACAGGCTACGTCATGTCTGATAACAGCGGTGATATTCAAAAATTCGAACTTGTATCCCTTGACCCCCCTGCAGTGGATTTCGTCAAGTTTGGATCGTTTATTACTCCTGAGTGCTATTACGGTAGTGGTGAGATCCAGATCTGGTTCACTGGTACCGGCTCTGGGTGTGTCGATAGTGATTTCGGCGAAAATTACAGTTTTCCAGTGATTTGCGAATAATAAGTTGTTGAGTCTGGAGAAAATTATCAGCAGTGAAGTAAGTTAGCCTTTGCTACTGGAATTCTCCCCAAGGAAGCAACTGAAAAAAGGGTTGCTGTTGTGCATTTTTAATGCATAACAGCAAGGCAATAGGCAATAGGCATGCTAGACCCACCCCTAACCCCTCCCAGGAGGGGAAGGCAATAGGCAATAGGCAATAGGCAAAATAGTTTCAGTTTTTTTTACTGATTTAATAATAAGGTTTTTTAAATGAGCGAAAGCTTAAGAAGTTGCTTCTGGCAACCACAGGGCTCGGCTTCCTCTCAAAAATACTAGATTTAATATTATTTCTACCATCGCAGCGTCTTGATTTAATTCCCTATTGAAGCCCCCTACTAGGTCTAAACGACTGCGACTTGTTTCTCTAGGGCATCTGGTAGTAAAACACTGTCACTATCGACAAAGGTGACAAATTCCCCTTGGGCCATCTCAAGACCGCGTTCGCGTAGCGTGGCCGTAGGCCAATCGCACAACGCCCCCCATGTGCGTACGCATCCCCCTACACTTACTGATTTATACCGCTTCTCATAGTAACCAGTCCCCCCCTGATTAAGGAGCATAAGTGACATGCTCCCTGAGTTTTTCGTAAGATATGAGTTTTTTTATGAGTTTTATGAGTTTTTCTATGAGCTTTTTTATGAGTTTTGGGAGTAGGTCAACGTAATAGTACAAAAGTACTATTAAAAACGACTGCTACTGAAGCCCCGAAAACACTGTAGTTCAAGGGTTTGTAGTTCAAGTGTTCTGACAAAATTGACCTGCTCCCTGAGAGGTGCGTTAGATATGAGTTTTTTTATGAGTTTTATGAGTTTTTCTATGAGCTTTTTTATGAGTTTTGGGAGTAGGTCAACGTAATAGTACAAAAGTACTATTAAAAACGACTGCTACTGAAGCCCCGAAAACACTGTAGTTCAAGGGTTTGTAGTTCAAGTGTTCTGACAAAATTGACCTGCTCCCTGAGAGGTGCGTTAGATATGAGTTTTTTTATGAGTTTTATGAGTTTTTCTATGAGCTTTTTTATGAGTTTTGGGAGTAGGTCAACGTAATAGTACAAAAGTACTATTAAAAACGACTGCTACTGAAGCCCCGAAAACACTGTAGTTCAAGGGTTTGTAGTTCAAGTGTTCTGACAAAATTGACCTGCTCCCTGAGAGGTGCGTTAGATATGAGTTTTTCTATGAGTTTTTCTATGAGTTTTTCTATGAGTTTTATGAGG